>JASLRF010000050.1 GCA_030744095.1 Pirellulaceae bacterium
AGATCCCGACCTCGATTCGATTCGCAGCTATCCGGGCTATGACAGTCTTTTGCGGCGCTTTAACTAATGTAGAAGGTTCTCTCACTTTGCTTGTGCCATTGACTGCCAGGATTTCTCTGGCAGCATGTGGCTTCTTCTTCAGGAACTCAGTCAGCAGAGACCAACGGAACTGAGGCAGCCCAAACCACTCGAAACGAACACACCTGATGCTCAACCGTCTGCTCTACGAATTCTATAAGTCACCGAACAACGGCAGAAAGATCGCATCGCTGCCTGATGGTCGTCGGTTGTTGCTTGTGCATTCGGAGATCACGGGGCCGGCGACGTTGCGGTTGATGGTGGCCCGACGCGAGACACCGCACAACATCGCTGATTTTGAAGACGTAGGTGTGTTGGCCGGTCCGGATGCCATCGTCCCGAATGCGGGTCCATGGGGATTTGGTGGCAGTATGCTTGCCATTGGAGACACGTTACACGTGGCATGGACCGGGCCGCACGGGATTCAATACACGCGGGCAATGCTGATAGGCAATGATCTCCGTTGGGATCGCGTGCAGGATGCCGTTGAGGGTGATTATTGGCTCGGCGATATGTTTGTCGTCGGCCAGAGACTCGCTCTGACCTGGCATCAGATTCACGATCGACAGAGCGAGTCGGTTGGGATCGGCCAGTTCAATGGGAAGTGGCACCATCGTGAGATCCAACGCGGGAAACCGATGTTTGCGCCAGTGGTCGATGTGGACCGTCGGGGCCGCATCCACCTAGTGTGGAGCGACGCGGCTGAACAACTCTACTACACCCGCCTCAACACACTAGGCGCCGAGCCGAACGTGGAATTGCTTGGACCCGGCAGGCAGCCGACCATCCTTGCGACCGACGAGGTTGTACTTATCGTTTGCGAAAGCGAGATCGGACACATTCGATATTACGTCAGAGACCGACAGAAGTGGCAACGCAACGCGCCGCTGACGGTGACGAGTCCGTGGCTGACTTCCGATCAAGTCCATTCACCCGGATTGACCCGTGACCGGCATGGCGTCGGCTGGCTGTTCTTCGTTGACAGCACTCGACGTAGCACGTTCTGGACTCGTTGGCTCGGCAACAGTTGGAGCGACATGACCAACGGACCGCGCATCTACCACCGGCCGCCACACTTCGATTTCAACTTGCTTCCCATCGGGCGGCTGTGTGTCGAGAAACAATCGGTCGCTGAAATCGTGAGACTTCAGTCTCAACCAGCGGATCCCGAAGTCACTCGGCACCGGCCACACGACGTCGGTCTGCTGCTCGCGTGCGAGACGCCGCTCCGGCAGGTGGAATTCCGCCGCGAAGTCGTTCCCGATCTGGCGGCCGATTCCGGTCGCAAAGTGCTCTTTCTCGACATGCTGGAAGTCGCCAGCACGGAAAACGTGAAGTTGCACGTCGAGTTGGCTGTCAAGCACCCAGAGAATCCACTGATGCAAACCGGTTCCGCTGGTTCGTTCGATGAAGACCGTGTCTTTAATCATGGCACTGTCCTGCTGGACAACGGCAAATACCGCATGTGGTATGGCGGTATCCGTGAGCCTCGGCAAGGCGAACGGCGCACACCGTGGTGGGACTGGATTCGCTGTGGCTACGCGGAGAGCGACGATGGTGTCCATTGGAAGCGTGTTCGAGTTGGCTCGGTCGATTGGAATCACTCGCGAGAGAACAACATCATCCCGTACCTGCGGCATGCGCCCGTCGTGATCAAAGATGAAAACGACTCAGATTCAATGCGACGCTACAAAGCGTTCTATTTTTGGAACTCCGGCGAGCACCTCGACATCGCCCGCACGGGAAAATATGACAAGCAGTACGATCCCCGCGACGAGCGATTCTTGATGGACTTGTTGACGTCGCCCGACGGCATTCGTCTGGAGCAACACGAAGGCGAAGTGCGGTTTCCCGGCGAGCAGGTCAAGCCGCTCTCGGCGATACCCAACAGCGTCTTCCGAGACGCCGCCGAGCCTGACCCGAGCAAACGGTACAAAGCATACGGATTTATGTCTCTGAACCTGCGCCGGCGCGGCACATGCTGCCTGTTCAGCCCCGACGCACAACACTGGACCGCACATCCGGAAATGCCGCTGATCGACCCAGCGGTGCGCGGCACACCACCCGCCGCTGGCGGCCCGACAGGTCAGGTTCATGACACGGTCTGTTTTCCTTACGAGGGTTATTACCTCGCGCTGTATCAAGACCAGCACGAACCGAGCAACATGCCGATCGAGCTGACGGTGAGCCGCGACGCGGACACTTTTCATCATGTCAAGCCTGGCAGCAAGGTGATCTCCGTCGGGGAGCCAGACGATTGGGACGCCCAGACGATCCTGCCGTCCACGCCTGTTATCCTCGATCGCGAAATCCGTCTTTACTACGGTGGCGGCACCGAGCGGAAGCCGCCACTCGATGGCCGCCCGAAATGGGTCACACTACCGGGTCTGGCAACCCTGCGCCGCGACGGTTTCACTTCCGTCGGACTCGTTAATGACAAGCAGCCGGGATCGCTGGTGACGATTCCATTCCGGCTCCCCAAGCTGCCCACTCGCCTGCATGTGAATGTGAATTGCGCGGGCATGTCGAGATTTCGAGCCGAGCTGCTCGACGCGAAAACAGGTCAACCGTTATCGGCTTATTCGCTGGCGGATTGCAAACCGATCACCGGCGACCATCTCGATACACCTGTGGCGTGGACGAGGAATGCCACCCTACCGCGTACCAGAAACCTCGTACGTTTGCGTCTGGAACTAGAAATCGGCGAGGCTTCGCCCAATCTTTATGCGTTGTGGTTTCAACCAATTTGAGAGATGCAATGATGATTCAATCGTGAATCATGATTAACGCGACATAAGTGATGGAGTACACATTTTAGCGTGCGGGTCTTACAGCCCTGACGGAAGGACTCCAACGAGTGAGGCACTTATGCAAATCCAAACAACGACAAAACGGAAGCAGACGATGCTGCAGATCAGGTTTCGGGCTGCATGTCGCGTTTGTGTTCTGTTGCTGATCGCTGGGTCGGCGACTCAGGCGGACGACGAGAACGGGCGACAAGACGACCGACATGGCAGTCATGCCGCGACTGGTTCGAGTGCAAAGGGCACGGGGACCATCGGCAGTCAACTCCAGCTTTTTCTGGACGACTGGTTGATCGATTCGATGACCGGGTTGCGGTTGAAGCTGCACCATCCACGGCGTGCGGAAGTGCTGCTGCGCAAAGACAAGCCATGGGAAGACTCGACGATGTTTGACCCGGTCGTCATCAAAGACGGATCGCGTTATCGCATGTGGTACCGCACCAATTTCAACTCACCGCCTTTTTACACCGGCTATGCCAAAAGCACCGACGGTGTGCACTGGACCAAACCGTCGCTGGGGCTGATCGAGTCTGGCGGCGCGAAATCCAACAACCTCGTCTGGTCGAGCGGACTTGACAAAGCGGCGCCGTACGTTCTGTGTGTATTCAAGGACAACAACCCCAAGACGCCGACGAGCGAGCGGTACAAAGCGATCGGCATTCGCCGGCGACACGGCAGCGACCCGCCGACGGATGATCTCTACGGATTGGTTTCCGTCGACGGCCAGCGTTGGCGGTTATTGCAAAAGGAGCCGATCATCAGCGGGCCGCGCGGGGACTCGATGTTTGATTCGCACAACGTCGCGTTTTGGGATTCGGCGCGCGGCCAATACGTCATCTATGCACGCGGCTGGCCGAGCGGAACTCGCGGAATCCGGCGCGCCGTTTCAGCCGACTTTCGCCGCTGGTCATCGCTGGAGACATTGGAACTGTGGGGGGATGCGGATCGAGACCATCTCTACAAGAATGCGGCCACGCCGTACTACCGCCGGCCCGACATACTGCTGATGTTCCCCAAACGCTTTCTGGAGAAGCGGAAGGCGCCGGATGCCAGCTGGAAACATCCCGGCCTGTCGGACATTGTGTTCATGTCAAGCCGTGATGGGGTCCACTGGGACCGGCAGTTTCGCGAGGCATTCCTGCGGCCCGGCCGCGACCAACTCAACTGGCACGAACGGGCCATCGAGGTTGGTCCCGGACTAGTGCCGACTGGCGAGGGCGAGATGTCTCTGTATTTTGTCGAGCATTATCGCACGGAGTCGGTACGCATTCGCCGTGCAGTTCTGCGCGAGGATGGGCTGGTTTCCGTCCATGCCAAATACGAGGGCGGCGAACTGGTCACACGACCGCTGGTCTTTGCGGGTGATCAACTGGTCATCAATTACTCCACTTCGGCCGCCGGTAGTGTCCGCGTCGAGATCCAAGACCTGGCCGGCAGGCCAATTGCAGGTTACGAGTTGGAGGCGTGTCAAGAGATCTACGGCGACGAGCTGAATCGTGTCGTGCAGTGGGATGGCAATTCGGAGCTACAAAAGCTGGTGGGCCAGCCGATCCGTCTGCGCATGATGTTACGTGACGGCGATCTTTTCTCGTTTCAGTTTCGATAAGCCGTTGGGCATTCCCGATGACACCGACGCCAACGCAATAAGCAGTGTTCGATCGTTTATTGTCGTCTTTCGCTCCGCGAAAGTACGTTCCTTTCGCGGAGCGAAAGGCGTCTATCGGACAGTAATTCCTCGAACGATCCTAAGGAAGAACGCCATGGATCACCACAGAGTTACAGATCCATAACCGCTTCGACATCGCTGGCGATCGGCTTTGGCGGTGAGAGCAGCGATACGACGAAAAAGAGAGTCAGTGAGACAAGAAGCGAAAACGCGCCGCCGTGGAATCCATGTGGCAGCTCAATGTCACACATCTTCAATGTGAAGTTCAAAAGCAGGCTGGAAACAATCGCCACATTGCAGGCCAGCGGTGTGGCGCGTTTCCAATTGAAACCGATCGCTACGGTCGGCACAATCGCCGCCGCGAACGTTGACCAACCAAAGGCGCCCAATAGCGCCACCAAACGTTCGCCGGAATAGAGCGCAAACCCGGCCGCCGCCACCGCAATGATTACCGTTGCTGTTCGGGCCCAGAGAAGTTCTTGGCGCAGAGACTGACCGCGCAGGGCGCGAGGAATATCGTGCACGATTGCTGCGGCGCCGATGTTGAGAAAGCTATCGGCGGTGGACATGATGGCGGCCAGCAAAGCAGCAAAGACGATGCCCGATAGAATCGGATGCGCGTAGTGCTGCAGAAACTGCGAAGCGGCGTCGTCCGCATTAGTAAGTTCGGCATGAACTCCCTGCAACACAAGTGCACGCATCGACAAACCGATTGCGATCCACAGCAGCGCTGTGATTCCATAGCCGACAACCGAAATCGGTAGCATGTGTCGCGCGTCTTCGACACGTCGGGTCATCATCAGTTTGGTGATCACATGCGGCTGTCCGCAGGCACCCAGTACAAAGATGAGGTACCACGACAAACAACCGATCATCCCCAACGTGCCCCAGGGGCTCATTGCTTCAGGATCGTCGACGAGAATTGTCTGCGACATCCCGGTCATCCCGCCATCCACCGTGCCTATTGCGGCGACAAGAACCAGCAGCGCCGCGATGACCATGATGATTCCCTGCGCGAGGTCTGTATAGACAGACGCGATGATGCCGCCGGTCACGCAATAGAAAACGAGCACCGCCGTGCTGATCGCCACGCAGCCCTCAATGGGGAGCAGCCCAATCCACGATACGTCGGCGAGGATGCTTTGCAGCACGGTGGCCATCGCCAGAATCTGTGTGGCAAGGTAGCCCATCACACCCAACAGAATCGCCACCGCTGTCAGCAGGCTGGTCGTTGGACTGTCGTAACGGGCGGCGACGGCATCTGGCAGTGAAATCGGTTCTCGCAACTCGGCCAGCAGCCGCAATCGCTTCGCCAGCAGGAAAAACGTAATGCTCATTCCTATCGATGTGCTGATGACCATCCAGAACGAGCTGGTTCCCATCTTGTAGACCAGCCCCGGTCCGCCAACGAATCCCCAACCGCTCATCGTGCTGGAAAACACCGCCACGCTGGCCACGATGATCCCCAGATGTCGGCCGGCCATGAAGAAGTCCTGAGTGCTCTTCGTGCGCCGCATGGCCCACAAACCGACGCCGATGCACATCGCCATGTAAGTAACGACTGAGATGAGAACGATTAGTGAGCGATGTTGTTCCATAGTTCTTCAGGTCTTGGAACGTTGCTCAGCCAACAGTACGAACTTGCGGGCGCTCTCGACCGGAAAAATCCAACGGTGGTAGAAGAGAATATAGAGGCTGATGAAGAACGCCGGGATCAGCCACATGCCGAACAGCAGCCACGAGACGCCTGCCGGGAATGGTCCAATGAACGCAACATTGGCATCCGTCAGCGACTTCCAATAGGAATAGCACAGCATCCCAAAGATGCCTTCGTAGATCAGACCTCCGGCGAGGAACAGTAGCCAAGGCGTCTGCTTCTTCGTTCCCCACAGCAGCAGACTCACGAAAGATGCGATCAGTAGCGAACCAAACATCCAGCCGGTGATGAAAAGGGGCTCGTGACGATCGGCGCCGTTTCCGCCTTGGTCCATCGCATCGAAACGTGAATGTTGAAACCCGTGGCCGTCGGAGATCTCTGGCGTCAACAGGATGAACAATACAACTGACCAGAGCGCAATCAGGAGGATTGCCGGAGCCCAAAGTTTCATGTTTTCTGCTCCGAGTTTCCAGCTAGTTTGGGAGCTTGACCAATTCCAAGTAGTTCGATTCCGAACCAAGGCGAAGTGCGGACGTTCGAGCCACGCCACAGACTTAGGTTTAACGCCATCTGTTTTCTTCCAGTCGTCG
>JASLRF010000051.1 GCA_030744095.1 Pirellulaceae bacterium
GTCGATGTGATCGTGCGATTGCTTCCTTGCGCCGCTGTCAGATTAAAAAAGAAACCGTTGTTGGCACCTTGATGAGTAAACCCAAGTCGCGCGGCCGAAGCTGGGTCAAATCCGCCAAAGCGAGGAATTGTTCCTTGCGAACTGCCTCGATTAAAAAAGAAATTGCCGTTTCGATGGCGCGACTGAAATCCCCAGTCAATTCCAAACCACTCGTAGAAACTGTCACTCATATTGACGCTTGGCGTCGAGACGTAGACTTGCTGAGCCACCACTGCCGGCGCCTGCCAGAGCAGCCATGCCGCGAACACAGTCAGCAGCACGCGACGAGCCATAGCATTCTCCAATTCCGACTGGCACTCAGAAGTGGTGCATCAATTGACCTTACCCAATCGGAATTGTAGGGCTAATGACGCGATCGGGTCAATCAAAAAGTGCGTTGATCGCGTCCCATATCGAGCTGGCAGGCCAGCACCACGATGGTCAAGGCACGATGTCAAGACCACGAAAAACCGAGGACACGGCGGACTTCTTGTGGACTGGTTTGTCCTGTTTCCACCGCGTGGACGGCACGTTGACGAATCGGTACCATCCCCGCCTGGATCGCCAGCTGTTCCAGTTTCCTGGAGTCATCACGGGATAGGATCGCACGCCCCAGCTCGGTGGCACTCGATTCCAGGATCTCGGCCAGCACCAGCCGGCCTCGATATCCGCTGCCCAAGCATTGCGGGCAGCCCACGGCAGTCCAAGCTTTCGTCGCTGGCAGCCCCAGCTCCTTGGGATCCTCGGCCGCCGGTTGTTTGCACTCGCATAGTTGCCGCACCAGTCGTTGACAGAGGATACCCAGGATGCCGCTTCGCAACAGATAGGGCTCGATTCCCATGTCCGATAAACGGCTGATCGCACCGGCCGCACTAGCGGCATGAAACGTCGAAATCACCAAATGCCCGGTCAGCGACGCTTGAAAAGTTGCTTCGGCGGTTTCGCGATCGCGTATCTCGCCAACCAGAATGACCTCCGGATCTTGCCGCATTAACGACCGCAGCCCCGCCGCCAAATCAAAATCGGCGGCCGAATTGACCTGAGACTGAGACACGCCGTCGACGGCAACTTCGATTGGGTCTTCCAGAGATACAATGCTGCGACCATGGTCGGCCGCGCGAACCAATTCGCGCAAGCAGGCGTATGCCGTCGTTGTCTTTCCACTTCCAGCCGGTCCGCTGATGACGATGGCACCCGCGGTTTCGCTTAATAACAGCTGCAATCTCTCTGTCGTCTTGTCGGGCAGACCCAGGCTATCGACGTACAAGTATTCGCCCAATGCCGCGAACATTCGCACGACGGCGCGTTCGCCATGCAACGTGGGAAACGAGCTGACGCGAACTTCGACATGCCCCGGCTGCTGGTGCCGGATTCGGCCCTCTTGCGGCACGTCGTTACGATAGGTTAACAGTTCGGCCAAGACCTTTAACCGATTGACGATATCCGCAGCTTCACCGCGCGGAAAACATCCGATGGGCTGCAACACGCCATCCAATCGCCATCGCACATCCAGGCCCTGTGGGGTTGGCTGCAAGTGAATATCACTGGCAGAGTTTGCGCGTGCCGCCGTCAGTAACTGGTCGACGAACTTCGTCGCGTATTCAGCATTGCTGGAGTCGAGTTGCCGAAGTTGCTCGGAGATATTGCCTGCCACGGCAACGGAAGGGTGGTTCATGGAACACAACCATGCGATGAAATTGAAAGGAACGAACGCTGAGATGCGTGCCAGAAGACCTGACACCATTCAACGTACCGGCTGGCTGCGGGGAACGCAAATGATGGGTTGACCTTGATTGTCAGTTGATCTAGCCTGACCCGCATGACCACGTTCGATCCCACCAAGACGCACGTCGCAAAAGAACACAAGCACGATAGCCCACTGATCTCCTGCCGCTTTGACCGATCAGGTCGCTTTGTGTTTTTCGGCGCGCAAGATTCAAAGGTGTGGCGTTGGGAATGGGCAAGCGACCAGAAGGTAGAAATGTCAGGTCACGACAGCTGGGTTCGGGCAATGGCGTTTACGCCGGACGGAGCGACATTCCTCACCGGCGGCTACGACGGCCGGTTAGTCTGGTGGCCGGCGACGGACGAACAGCCAACGGCTGCGCGCACGATTGAAGCTCATCAAGGTTGGGTCCGCTC
>JASLRF010000052.1 GCA_030744095.1 Pirellulaceae bacterium
TCCTGGATTCGTCGGTAGGTCAAATGAACCTCACGACGAAACAAGATGCCCCAACGCATGGAAACGCCATCTTCATCAAACTTGTACTTAAGCGTCGTGTACTTGAAGTAAAGCGGCAGAAACGCAATTGGGAACGCGGGGCCGGCGAGCAGCGCCATGCCGACATAGTATTTCAGCAAGACTGGTTCCGGGCATGTGATTGCCATCGGGTTGAATTCTGCTTCGTGGGCTTGGTTTGTTTCGTTCATGTTTGGTTAGCCTTGGGATCGAGTTTTGTCCAAGGAGATGTTCACTTGTCATTCGACGAGCGAAGTCCAACCTTGGCAGTCCCTTTTGACGAATACTGCGTACTTCGACCATCGACCCACCCCCGATCGGTGGCCGACGACTTCGCGTGCGGAGCTACGGTGACCATTGTGCATCCCGTTGCAATGCGGAACCAGACATGCAGAATGGGCAATTCATCCAGCACGTTTCTATTGAGACCCGCCGCCGCCGTGCCGATCGCGGGCTACGTAACGGGAGCATAACATGAATTACCGCACGCTTGGCCGCTCCGGCGCGAGAGTATCACCGATTTGTCTGGGCACGATGATGTTCGGCGGGCAGACCGATGAAGCCGATTCGACACGGATCATTCACCATGCCATCGATGCTGGAATCAACTTCATCGATTCGGCGAACATGTACAACATGGGTGAGTCCGAGCGAGTGGTGGGGCGGGCGATTGCCGATCGGCGCGACCGCGTCATTCTGGCTACCAAGGGGCGACAGAAGATGGGCGAAGGCCCCAACGATCAGGGTGCCAGCCGCGTCCATTTGATGCACGAACTAAATGCGAGCTTGAAACGCCTGGGCACCGATTACATCGACATTTACTATACACATACGCCGGACGACGATACTCCTATCGAAGAAACCGTCAGGGCGATGGACGACATGGTCCGCAGTGGCAAGGTGCACTATATCGCCTGCTCAAACTTCCGTGCCTGGCGATTATGTGAAGCCCTTTGGACCAGCGACACGCTCAACCTCAATCGGTTTGTTTGCGTTCAGCCGCTCTACAATATTGTGAACAGGGACATCGAAGTCGAATTGATGCCCCTCTGTCAGGAACATGGCATTGGCGTGGTGAGCTACAGCCCTTTGGCCCGTGGGATTTTGACGGGGAAATACCAACCCGGTTCAGCACCTACGGAAGGAAGTCGCGCTTCGCGAAAGGACGCTCGCATGATGCAGGCGGAATGGCGCGAAGCGAGTCTCGAAATCGCCAGCCAAATTCAGGCGCATTGCCAGCAAAAGGGAGCCTCTGCGTCCCAGTTCTCGCTGGCCTGGTGTTTGGCCAATCCAATTCTCTCGTCGGTCATCGTTGGCCCGCGTACGATGGAGCAATTCGAGGACAACCTGCGTTGCCTGGAGGTAGAGATCACGGCCGAAGACGAGGCCTTCATTGACGGTTTAGTTCCTCCTGGCGAACATAGCGGTCACGGGTTTCAAGATACCGCATACCCGATTACGGGGCGTGGCATCGCCACGACGTAACGTTCTTTGCGATGCGATATTTCACACCAACTCTCACATCACCTTTCAACGGGCCGACGAGTAGCCACACATGAAGTTAGCCGGGAAGCGAGTTTTGGTAACCGGCGGCGGTCGAGGAATCGGTGCGGCGATCGCCTTGGCGTTTGCAGACGAAGGCGCCGATGTCTGTGTCACCGCGCGGACGCAGTCGCAAATCGACGCCATTGCGAAGAAGATCCGTGAAGCAGGACGGCGCGGTGTTGCCGTGGCTTGTGACGTTTCAGATGCGGAGCAAGTGGCGGTCGCCGTCAACACCGCCAATGACACCCTGGGCGGTCTCGACGTTTTGGTAAACAACGCAGGCGGCGGCGAAGAACGTGTCAATGTCGGTGACGACAACGTTGATCATTGGCGATCGGTCATCGAAGTCAACTTACTGGGAACCTACTACTTTTCTCGTGCCGCGCTTCCCAAGATGAAGCAAACTGGTGGTGGATCGATCATTAACGTGGGTTCCGGTATGGGACACCAAGCGCGCGCCGGGAATAGCTCCTACAACACCGCAAAGGCGGGTGTTTGGATGCTGACACGGTGTCTGGCAATGGAACTCTGGTCAGACAATATTCGAGTCAACGAGTTGATTCCCGGACCGGTGTTTATGGAACTGACGTCGACTGTTTTTGAAGCTGGCGCGGCCCACCCCGCGATCGGCAGTGAACGCGTCAAGCAGCCGGAAGACGTGGTGCCGCTGGCTCTCTTTCTGGCGACTTGCGGCGTCGACGGCCCGACGGGTCAGTCGTTTAGTTTGGCTCGACGACCCCTCTAGCGCCGCTGCGTCGTCAAGCTGTGGAGCAACGTTCTTTCTCAACGTGTGGGGAGGGACGCCGTTGTCTTCGACCGTGCCGCCAGATAATCGCTGTTCACGGAGAGGCGTGAGTCGATTGTAGCCGGAACAATCGCAGCCAAGATCGATGGCGACCCCATCGTCGTCCCTGGAAATGCCGCGAAGTCTGCCCTGTTTGATAATCTGATTTGGAACGTCAATGCGCGCGAATTCACCGCACCCCGATCATCTTATGACGCCACCAGATCAATCAGAGTGGCTCACTGCCGGCCAGCTCGAGGCCGTCCGGCGCTGGATCAATCGCGGCGCGCTCGAATACCGGTTGCCCGGTCAGTGCGATATTCGACCGCTGACCGAAATCGATTTTCCATCGGCCAAACAGTGCGCAGCGTGCCATCCCAAGAACACGAAAATGGGTCGGCGTGTATTCGTGACCGTCAATGTGATCAGCACCGTTTCGGGACACAACTATCCCACGGGGTTCACCGCCGAACGGCAATTGTGGGTTGCCATTGAGGTCCGTGGCCCCACAGGTCGATTGGTGTTCGCTTCGGGCGATTTCGACGACAACGCTGATTTGCGGGACGACCATAGTTATCAAGTTGTT
>JASLRF010000053.1 GCA_030744095.1 Pirellulaceae bacterium
TCGACCGGGCCTGAGTGACTCACGGGAATCTAACGATGGATCACTCGGCGGTCGGCGGGAGCAGCAACAGGCCACCCGTCCACGTCCCTTGTGGGATGACGACGCGCTGGCCGGCTTTCAACTCGCGAACGAACACCTGCATCCGAGTGCGACCGCCATCGGTGTACCCAAACGTCTTCCCTTTGGCTGGCTTCCAGCCGGACAAGTCGACGCCTGCATGGCCGGCAGAAGTCGCCATTGTCACGATCATGCGACGTTTCGCGCGAACAGCTACGAACGCCGCTTCGCCGCCAAAGGTGCGTGTGAATCGCCAATCTTGCAGGCTGGCCGGCACGTCAAACCACGTATAGTCTCGATTCGAATAAGCACGCTCACCATTTCCTAGCAGCCCGTCTTCGGTGTGTCGCGACTCGATCACCAAGGCGGCAGTTTCCTGTTGTGTCGCTGCTTGCCAGGTATTGGGCTGATAGTAGAAATGACCGTCCTCGGCACCCGTCAGCAAGTCAGGGCGTCCGTCGTGATCCCAATCGACGACGGTTGGGCTTGTCGTATGCCCCGCCAGATGACGCTCGTCCAAGGGGCCCTCGTCAGAGAACCGCCACTGGTCCGGCTTGGTCGAGACATTTCGCAACAGATTTACGCTGCGAGTGTTGACCAAGAGATCGATTTTCCCATCACCATCCCAATCGGCGAAACAGAACTTGCGGCGTCCGCTCTTGCCAGCCTCGCGCTGATTCAACCGCAGCGGCTTGCCGGCTGCATCGAAGAGCACGCGCCGGCCGGGGGCCAGCAGTAGCCTGCCGTTGCCGCGAGCACGGCGGAAGAACGCCAGGTATCCTTCGTGGTCCAACATCACCAAATCGTTAAGGCCGTCCTGATCCAGATCGATGACCGCCGGCGTCGTCCGCCACTGCGTCACGAGTTGGCTGCCCTGCGGGTCCCACCAATTCCACGCGGGCTTAGGGGCCTTCGTACCCGCAGGCCAATCCACTTCCACAGGCGCTGCCGCGGCTAGCTCTGGTTGGTTCTTTTTTCCCACGTTACGAAACCAAACCACCTTGCCCCAAATCGAGTTGACGACCAGATCAAGCCGACCATCGTGATCCCAATCAGCGACACTCAGCGTCGTGTAACCCCACTTGGCTTCGCACGGTCCCTGAATCGATCCGTTGTCCCCTGCTTGAATTCGCAGCGCCTCGCCACCGGCCTGGAGACGCACCGGCGGAGCCCAGCGTGGCGGCACGCCACCGTCGAGATTCTCGATCAGCGCAACGTAACCTGCCGAGTTGCCGCAGATCAGATCTTCGTCACCATCGCCATCCCAGTCCACACTGACGGGTGTCACGAGTGCGCCGAACTTCACTAGATCGGCCTGCTGCTGAAAATAGACCGGTGCGAGGAATCCAGGGATGCGGCCTGCCATTCGGCCCGTGTTCTCAATCAGTGCGACGCGGCCATCTTCGTCTCCACAAACAAGGTCGACATCGCCATCACGATCCCAGTCGATCGCCGTCGGCACAATCATCTGCAAGTCCATGTGCAACGTCTGACCGTTGTGGAGCAAACGACCGGCCATCGCGTAACGTGGTTCGGTCCTCGTGCCGGTGTTCTGAAAGTAGCTGAAGCCATCCAGAAATTCACCACAGAGCAGATCGAGGTCGCCGTCGCCATCGAAGTCGGCGAAGTTGGGAGAGGGCATACCATAGACATCGACCGGTTTGCCATCCGCGGTCACCTTCACGGGATCCGCATAGTCAGGCTGCTCGGTGGAACCTCGGTTCTGCAGCAAATAGACGTAGCCACGCAACGGGCCACGTTGCCACTGGCCGTTCTTGTTGTACGCGTTGTCCCACCCGTATTCCGTCCAATCTCCCACGCCAACGATCAGATCGAGCGCACCGTCTGCGTCGTAGTCCACATACCGCCACTGATTGGCACGGACCTTGTTGGGGTGAATGTTCGACTTGTCGAGGATCTTCTTTTGCTTCTCAAATTCATTACCAAGAAACTCCAGGTGCTCGATACCTGGCGACAAGACTCGCGGCACACCATCAACATAAGACAGCGTGGCGTTACTCAGACGTGGACCAACCGACACGGGAGGCTTGAACACCGGAAACTTCAACTGTTTTCCGTCCGTACTGGGATTCTCGAACAGATATGTTCCTCGAAATGGGACATCGGGACATGAGACAACGAGGTCATAGTCGCCGTCACCATCCCAGTCCATCGGCATCGGCCAGGCCCACAGTCCGACACCGAGGTCTGCCTGGGTGTTGGGGGCGCGGTATTTGAGGCGATGTGCCGCAACCCGCTCGCGGCGCGGGAAACTTGCGGCGAGCAGTTCTTTGGCCGTTTGCAATTCGTCCACACTAGGCGGCGACGCAATGACGTTGTGATTCTCGTCCGGATCTGTTTCGTGATCGTACAGTTCACTGGCAACGACGCGTCCGGTGGCGAAATCTCGCCACTCGGTGTAGCGCATTCGTGCCGTGCGAACCGAAACGCCCATCACCTGTGGCTTGTCTTTGTAATAAGCCGGCCGTGGATGTTGCGTAAACGCCGCTGGCTTTACGGTGGCTTGTGGGTTGTCTAGGACTGGTTTCAGGCTGACACCCTCAAGTCCCTTGGGCTGGGGCAAGCCACATAGGTCGACCAATGTGGGGTAGAGATCGAGCAACTCGACCAGCGCATTGGTTTTCGATCCGGCGTGGCGGCCGCCGGGTGGAACGATGATCATCGGCACGCGCGCATCAAGCTCGAAGTTCGAAGTCTTGCACCACAAACTGTGTTCGCCCAAATGAAATCCGTGGTCCGACCAGAACACGATCACAGTGTTCTCTTCGAGTTTCAGGCGTTTGAGTTCGGCCAGCACTTTGCCCACCTGCGCATCCAGATAGCTGATGCCGGCCAAATAGCCGTGACGCAGTTCGACAATCTCCTCGCGACTCAACCGTCGCGCCTTCTTGCCTTCGCCCAGCAATTCGCGGCTGTTATGCAGCGCGATCGCCGGCACGTCTTGTGGCGGCAGTGAATTAACGGCGGGCGCGAATGAGTCTCGTTCGTACAGGTCCCAGTACTTCTTCGGCGGGTTGAAAGGCAAATGCGGCTTCCAGAATCCGACGGCCAGGAAAAACGGTCCCTCGCGCTTCTCAAGTTCACTCAATGCCTCAACGGCCAGATTCGCGATGCGACCATCAAAATAGGACAGATCTGATACGTCGCGGCATTCGTTGCGTACGCCGATCGCATGATTTGGCGGCAGTTCGTTGGATTCGACACGCGGCTTATCGCTGCCATGCGTCGCATAATGCATGACAGCCGGAACACTCCAGGAAACCGGATCGCCTTCAATCTTCTGCCTCCAATTGTGAAAGATCTTGCCGATATTCTGAGTGAAGTAGCCATGCTGCTTGAAATGCTGAGGCAATGTCACCACGTCCGGCGCAACTTCGCGAAAATGGGTCGCCAGATTCCAAATGCCCAATGTATCGGGCCGTCGACCGGTCAGGAGTGAAGCCCGCGACGGATTGCAAACCGCCTGTTGGCAATACGCGCGATTGAACGTCACGCCGCGTGCGGAAAGTTGATCCAGATTAGGCGTTTTGACCAACGGATGATCGTAGCAGCCCAAGTCGTTCCGCAAGTCATCGGCGGCAATGAACAGGACGTTGAGGCGTTGAGTTTCTTCGGCCAGGAGGCGTGGAATACTCACGCTGGCGAAAGAAACCAAGAGGTAGGCAACAAAGGCGAGGTGTGTCCATTGTACGCGCATGGTGATCTTCCATTTTCAGCGGGCAGGTGACTTGTCTAGGAACTGCATTCCAATGTTGCCTGTGGGGCTCGTCAGATCAAGCCAGCGACTCGTGGGGCGAGATCTGATTCAGAGCGCACGCCGATTCACTGTAGAAAGGTGACGGGGTCGGGAGTC
>JASLRF010000054.1 GCA_030744095.1 Pirellulaceae bacterium
TTTAATACCGTTCCGGGAATCGCTGCCCGTGCTGGGCGAACAGGTCGAAATCCAGGTCAATTTTCAGACGACTGATCTGTTCGCGGCGGCGGCTTACCGCATCGAGTTTTCGATCGATGGCGTCACATTGGATAGCGGCACCATTAGGTCCGGTGCAGGTCTCCCCAGTGGAGCGTTCTTCGAGCGCATCAGTGGTTGGCACGCGGAACCTGGCGAACATACGGTGGATGTTGTCTTGGATGCAGGTGGCAATGTTACAGAGACGAATGAACAGGACAATGCGTTTTCGTTCACCTTCACACCGGTACGAGCAACCCAGCCCTCGACCTTTATCTGGCCCGAGACGGATACGCCGTTTCAGGATCATGTACTTGCCAATTATGTCGACTTGGATCCGACATCCGGCATTCGGGATTGGCGTGGTGAGAGTGCATCCTCCGATGGCCATGCGGGCTTGGACTTTGGTGGAGCGAACTTCGCCGCGATGGATGCCGGACGACCGGTGGTCGCCGCGGCTGATGGTGTCGTTGTGGATGCCGTGGATGGCAATCCCGATCGCAGCACAACCTTTTCAGGGCTGCCTGCCAACCTGGTCATAATTGACCACGGGGACGGCTGGCGAACATTGTATCTGCATCTCAGACGAGATTCCGTTGAAGTCGAGGTGGGCGACGTGGTCCAGCAAGGCGATATGCTGGGGTTCGAAGGAAGTTCAGGGAATTCCACGGGGCCGCACTTGCATTTTGAAGTTCAGCATCATGGTCGTCTCGTCGAAACTTTTCTGGATCCAAATGCCTACTGGGAAAATCCCTTGGGCTATGTAGGTGACGAATCGTTCCTCGTGGATTCTGGAAACACCAACTACAACCCCGTGCGCCACGCGGGTGAACGACCCTCGAACGTGGATGTCATTTCTCAAGCGTCGGGCCAAACGTCTTATGCCTGGGGCGTCTTTTCCGGCCTCAGAGATGGTGACTTTCTCGAATTCTCGTGGGTGCAGCCCAATGGAGTCATCCATGCAACTCGAAACATTGCCCTGACGCAGAATCTGTCGTCGTCATACTTCTTCTTTTCGACGAGCCTGCCGGCGACACCCGATCTCGGTTTTTGGACGATCGATATTCGCAACAACCGTAGGCTACTTGGCCGGCAACATTTCGAAGTCACTACCAACGGCGAGCCGGAGATTCGCGTTGATGATTCGTTTGGCGAGATCTTGCTCGACGAACGATATTCGCCTGTCGATTTTGGCACGGTTGCGCAGAAGACCATTCCACCGTCCAACACGTTTACAGTGGTGAACCACGGGACTGATACGTTGGTGTTGAGTGGCGTGGTGGTGCCGCGCGGGTATTTGGTTACCGAGGGGCTCGGCTCAGCATTGGCACCTGGTACGCAAGAGACGTTTACGGTTTCTTTGAATACTTCTGATGCGGGCTATTATGGCGGTCAGATTCGGATCTTTAGCACAGATGTCGATGAATCGACGTACAACATTTCGATCGAAGGAACAGTGACCTCACAAGCGGTCGAGACGCTGACGTTGGGGATTGCCGAACGCACGATTGCGGAATCGGGGACAACGATCGCCAAGGTGACGCGATCGGGGAATCTGAACCTGCCAGCTCGTGTCGATCTAGCCAACGACCGTCCTAGTTGGACAGCGCCAGTTTCATCGTTAAGTAGTTGCTGAAATTGGCCTTCCATCAACAGAGAGAAATAGGCGATCCTCCGCGTGGTTTCAATCACG
>JASLRF010000055.1 GCA_030744095.1 Pirellulaceae bacterium
ATGGAAAGGCGAATATGATCCGCTTCAATTTCTTCAGCCGGCAGGGCGCTTTCGAGCGGCTGGACAATGGAAAGTATCGTGTGAATCCCGATCGCTTTCGCACCGCCACAAAAAACCTCTCGTCTCTGCTGTTGCAACTGCAAGGTGATGGTAACTACGAAGGCGCGGCACGCCTGGTCCGGGAAGAAGGCGTAATCGGCGAGCAACTTAAAGCGGAACTCGATCGGTTGAGCAAGAAAGGGATCCCAGTGGACATCGTATTTGAACAAGGTGTCAATGTCCTCGGGCTGTGACGTTTTCCCAACCAGTGAACCGCTTTCTGCGTTGTTCGATTGAAATCCTGCTGCGGTTGCAACATGTCGAAGCCCAAGACGCTGGAAGTCTGCATTGCCTCGCTGGCGGATGCTCTGTCGGCCGAGCAGGGTGGCGCCGATCGGTTGGAGCTCAATGTCGCCTTGGAGCTGGGCGGTCTGACGCCAACGGCTGGTTTGTTCCAGCAGATCAAGCAGAACGTCGCGGTGCCGGTGATCGTAATGATTCGCCCTCGTGGAGCGGGGTTCTGCTATTCCGCGAGCGAACAGCAGGTGATGTTACATGACGCAGAAATACTCCTTGATCTTGGAGCCGATGGTGTTGCCTCGGGGGCGTTGTGCGACGACCAAAGTCTCGATGTCCAATTCTGGGCGACGCTCGTGCAGCTGGCCGGCGATCGCGAGACGGTCTTTCATCGAGCATTCGATACTGTCGCGTCGCGAGAAGATCTGCTAGTGGAGTTGATTGATCTCGGCACTACACGCGTGCTGACTTCGGGAGGCAGTACAACTGCGCTGGAGGGGGCTGAACAGATCGCGAGGCTCCGGCATTTTGCCGATGACAAGATCGAAATCCTTCCCGGCTCAGGTGTAACGGCAGAGAACCTTGGCGAGTTGGTGCATATCACTGGGTGTGATCAGGTGCATGGTTCTTTCGGAATTGCACAGTGCGACGCAGGTGTCGGTGTCGTTGTTGACACGTATCCGGCGACAAGCCAGGATCGCGTCGCCGCCGCTCGACGCGCGTTGGACTGCTGCCCAATGTAGCCCTGACACAGAGGCAAACCATGAATCGAATTTCCAACGTACACCGACGACGCAATGCGGACAGTCGTGGTCGCTGGGAGTGTTTTGCGACGCATCGCCGCAAAGTGACCGAACTGTTGATGGCCTCGCACGCGGAGAGGCAAGGTCGACTCTGCTTGCTCGGCGCGGGGAATTGCAATGATCTGGATTTGACCGCGCTGACCAAGGTGTACTCAGAAGTCCATCTGGTTGATCTTGACCAAGAAGCAGTCACCAACGGTGTTGCATCGCAAGGTCTGGTAGACACGGACCGTGTTCGTGTGCATGGTGACATCGATCTAGCTGGCTGCAACGAGATCGTCAGCGACTGGGTGTTGGGGCGATTGCCCACTGATACGGACGTCCAACAGTGTATTGATGCGGTTAGTTCATTTCCTGTGCCGCAAGTCCCGGGGCCTTTTGATGTGATCGCTTCGGTGTGTCTGCTGACTCAATTATTCGACTCCGTGTCAATGAGCTTGGGCGGCGAACACCCACGTTTCTTGGAGTTGTTGACTTGCATTCGTTTGCGGCACGTTCGCCTGCTTTTTGAATTATTGCAACCGGGCGGCACGGCGATCTTGATCACGGATTTTGTTTCGTCGAGCACATCTCCTCTACTGGCGAACACATCCGAACGTGATCTTCCAGGCCTCGCGGCGAAACTGATCAATTCGCGAAACTTCTTCACTGGGACCAATCCCGCCGTGTTGCAGGCGCTATTCAAGACCGATGCGGTGATCGGACCTCAGGTGAGCCACCTGGAAGTGACAGAACCCTGGCTGTGGGACTTTGGACCACGAACATACGCTGTCTTCGCCATTACTTCACAAAAACACACTAGCGACTAGTTGCTCTGTTAAGACTAAGAATTAGGGTTGTCGGACCCGATTGTCGTGGTTCGCTCCGCGAACCAAACGTTTTGATCGCAGCGATCAACGACTATCTCGCCAGGCGACCATTCTTCTTCAACCGTAAAATCAAAAATTGACTAATCACTGAACTAACTGTCGTATCCTAGATTCGGCGACAGCCAGTGTTCGACTTCCTGCAAGGTCATGCCTTTGCGGCGCGCGTAATCTTCGGCCTGCTCTTTTGTGATTCGGTCGACGGAAAAATACCTGGCTGCCGGATGCGCGAAATAGAAGCCACTGATGCTCGCCGCCGGTAGCATCGCGAAACTCTCCGTCAATTCAATTCCGGTGTTCGCTTCGGCAGCGAGCAGATTGAACAGTGTCCGTTTCTCGGTGTGATCGGGGCAGGCGGGGTAACCTGGTGCGGGTCGAATACCGCGGTATTTCTCGGCAATCAAGTCGTCGCTGGACAAGCTTTCGCCGGAACCAAAGCCCCAGTCCTGGCGAGCGCGCCTGTGTAGCATCTCGGCAAACGCTTCCACCAGTCGATCGGCCAGCGCCTTGATCATGATCGAATTGTAGTCGTCGTTTTCCGCATCAAACTTGGCACACAGATCCGCAGCCCCCACGCCTGTCGTGACGGCGAATGCTCCCAAGAAATCTTCGCGCCCGGAATCACGCGGTGCGATGTAATCGACCAGACTTCGAAACTCGGACTGTCCCTTGCGTTGCCATTGCTGGCGCAGCATAAGAAATCGTGTGAGCTCTACGGCGCGGCTCTCGTCAGTGAAAAGAACAATATCTTCACCGTCGGCGGCTGCGGGCCAAAAACCGTAAACGCCATTGGCCGTGAGTCGTCGATTTGCGACCAGATCTGCCAGCAATTGTTGAGCATTGTCGAACAGTTCGCGGGCCACCTGGCCCACTGTCGGCTCATCGAGAATCTCGGGGTATTTCCCTTTCAGTTCCCAAGTCGCAAAGAACGGTGACCAATCGATGAAGGGGACGATTTCCGCCAGTGGCGCGTCGGTCAGCTGCCGAGTGCCCGTGAACGTGGGCCGGTCGATCTGGACGGCCTGCCAGTCAGTCTGAAAATGTTTAGTACACGCTTCGGTATACGGTGCCAGTTGCACTTTGCGGTTTTCATACGACGTGACCAGCTTTCTCTGTAACGCTGCGTTTTCTATCTCATAATTGGGGCGCAACTCCGGGTTCAAGAGCGAATCAACGACGCCGACACAACGGGATGCGTCCAGCACATGAACGGTTGGCTCCTTGGATTGCGAGGCAATCTTGACAGCCGTGTGTTTCGCGCTGGTGGTTGCACCGCCGATCAGGATTGGAATTTTGATCCCCTGGCGTTCCAACTCCTTGGCATTATGCGCCATCTCGTCCAGGCTGGGCGTGATCAAGCCTGATAGGCCAATGATATCAACGCTCTCTTGGACAGCGGTCTCAATTATTTTTTCGCACGACACCATCACTCCCAGATCAATGACTTCGTAGTTATTGCAACCCAGCACGACGCCCACGATGTTCTTACCAATGTCGTGCACGTCACCTTTCACAGTAGCCAGCAAGATCTTACCGCGAGCCGCATTCTCGGCCTCGTCAGCGTCAGCTTTCTCCTGTTCCATGAACGGCAACAGATAGGCCACGGCCTTTTTCATGACCCGTGCGGATTTGACCACCTGTGGCAGGAACATCTTGCCCGCGCCAAACAGATCGCCAACGACGCTCATTCCAGCCATCAACGGCCCTTCGATGATGTGCAAGCATCGCTCATGACATTGCCGAGCTTCTTCGACATCTTCTTCGATGAACTTGTCGATGCCTTTGACGAGCGCGTGCGTGAGCCGTTCTGTCACATCGGATTGGCGCCATTGGAGATTCTCTTCTTTGGCCTTCTTCCCCGGCCCCGACACGGATTCCGCGAATACAACGAGCCGCTCAGTGGCGTCATCGCGGCGATTGAAAAGCACGTCTTCCACTCGCTCGAGCAGTTCTTTGGGCACTTCTTGGTAGACTTCCAGTTGTCCGGCGTTCACGATGCCCATGTCCAGGCCGGCACCGATGGCGTGGTACAGGAACGCGGAATGCATCGCTTCGCGGACAACATCGTTGCCACGAAACGAAAATGAAATGTTGCTCACACCGCCAGAAACTTTGGCACCGGGACAGTCACGTTTGATGCGTCGCGTGGCTTCGATAAAGTTGACGGCGTAGTTGTTGTGTTCTTCGATTCCGGTGGCGACCGTCAGAATATTCGGATCGAAGATAATGTCTTCCGGTGGGAAACCAACGCGTTTGGTCAATAGCTGAAAAGCGCGTTGGCAAATCCGTACTTTGTCGTCAACTTGTGTCGCCTGGCCTTGTTCGTCGAACGCCATCACGACGACGGCCGCGCCATAGCGTCGGACCAACGTGGCGCGGCGAAAGAACTCTTCCTCGCCATCCTTCAAACTGATCGAATTAACGATGGCTTTGCCCTGCACGCATTTTAGACCCGCTTCGATCACCGACCATTTCGAACTATCGATCATCACCGGCACAGTGGCCACATCAGGTTCGCCGGCAATCAAGTTCAAGTACCGCGTCATCGCCTCTTCGCTGTCCAGCAAATCGGCATCCATGTTGATGTCGATTACCGCCGCGCCGCCGGTTACTTGCTGTCGCGCCACTTCAACCGCTTCTTCGAAAAGCTCGTCGCGGATCAGTCGAGCGAATCGACGCGAACCAGTGACGTTGGTGCGTTCGCCGATCATTAGAAAGTTGCTTTCTGGGCGCAACGTCAACGCTTGCGTGCCGCTCAATCGCGTGTACGGTTCGACGGTCGTTTTCTGATGCGGCGTGATACTCTCAACGGCGTCGCACATCGCGCGAATATGTTCAGGCGTGGTACCGCAGCAACCTCCCACAATGTTGACCCATCCGTTGTGGGCAAATTCGGCAATCATCTCCGCCATCTGCCCCGGACTTAGGTCGTACGCACCCATCTCATTGGGCAACCCGGCATTGGGATGGCAGCTGATGAATGCGGGCGCAATTTGCGACAGCTCTTCGACCAGCGGACGCATTAATTGCGGACCAAGCGCACAGTTCATCCCAATACTGAGAAGCGGAAAATGCGAGATTGCGTTGCAGAATGCCGCCACCCCCTGACCAGAGACAAACGTTGCCCCCGATCGGTCGAAGGTGGCCGAGACCATCACGGGAACTTCGCAGCCAGTTTCCGCAATGCACTTCTGTATGGCAAACAGGCAGGCTTTCAGATTCAGCGTATCGATAACCGTTTCCGGAAGGAGCAGGTCGACACCACCCTCGATCAACGCTGACACCTGGGCATGATACGAATCTACCAATTCGTCGAACGTCACCGAACGGAATCCAGGATCCTCGACGCTTGTCGAAATGGACGCGGCTTTTGTCGTCGGACCGATCGAACCGGCAACAAAGCGAGGCCTGCTGGGTGTGCGAAGATTGAATTCGTCCACCGCCGCTCGCGCGCATGCCGCGGCCGACAAGTTGATTTCGCGGACCAATTCGTGCGGAAAATCAAACTCATCAACCCCTATCGTGCTCGCACCAAATGTGTTCGTTTCGACGATATCAGCGCCCGCGTCCAGATAGCGCCGGTGGATCTCCGTGACCGAGTCTGGATGCGTCAGACAAAGCACGTCCACAAAGTTCTTGAGATCCTTATTGTGGCCCGCAAAGCGGTCGCCCCGAATTGCCGCCTCGTCCAGCTTTAACGCCTGAACCATGGTCCCCATGGCGCCGTCGAGGACCAGGATTCGGCTGGCCAGCAGCTCCTGCAACATCGCTTCTGTACCCGTTCGGGTGGCAATTGACATCAGTTTCTGGCTCGTTGAATCCGAATTCGCAGCATCTCAGCGGCAGATGATCCCGCAGACCGCCTCTGCTGAGCGAATATCCCAGATGACCTGTGATCACGCAAGGCCAACGCGAAAGCTGTAAGTCATTGTTTCGTCAGAAGTTAATCACTTAACGAACCGCCTCGGGCTGCAAGCAGAGGGGGGGTTCTACTTTTCCCTACCGTCAAAGTTCACCTCAGACTCAAGACTGGCATAACCCGAACCGATAACGAGGAATGCCAATACACACCCATTCTGAGTATCGAGCCATGAGCAACTCACATTCGAAGCGACCCCGACGTAGTTTCGCGACGGGAGCCCCACGTTCTACGAGTCCGCAGCACGTCGCCGACGGACTGCGGTACGACGGCGAAGAAGTGCCGGTCCTGATTCGCCTGCCGGATCTCTCTCCACAGGCCCTCTTGCGCGAACCGGCACCAACAGCCGCTACGCAGGCTGCACTGGCACCAACCGCCCCGGACAAAGAAGAGACGGACCTGCCCGAGCACCCGGAGTCCTCCCAATCGGCAGCATCAACCTCAGCGGTTGTCACGCCACCAACAGCCACGCCGCTCGACGCCGAGCCACAAGCGGCGCAAGCGGCGGTCAAGCAATCATCTGACGACCAGGCGACTGGCAATCAGTCCAACCCAACCGACACAGATTTGACACTGGCCACGCCTGAAGGTCCGCCACGTAAGCGTCGTCGGCGCAACTCGAGCGGTCGAGAACAGAACGGGGAACGGCTGGACAAAGTTCAGTTCGCGTCGCAGCAAGAACCGCAGCAACCTGCTAGAAATCGGACCGCGTTCGCCACGAATGTCGTCGGGCAGGATCGAAACATCCTGGCGTTCGACAAATCGCGACTATTGATCGGCGCTAGTCTGGTCATTGTCGCGGGCCTCGCCTATTTTGCACTGAGCGGTGGTGACGAAGATCCGGCAGATCCGGCGGGAAAGTGGGTTGATGGCGAAGCGGACTCGGTGGTTCGGACTGTCGAACAGACGTCCGAACCCGAAGCGGATCTCTGGCCAACTGACCAAAACTCGCCAGCGAGTCACGAAGAATCGGCGCTGGCACACCAAACGGGACCCTCCTCTGACGCCGCCGCATCCGCGGCCGGATCGGTTCCGGTTTGGCCGACTGAACCGGGACAGCAACCGGTGAATTCGTACGATCCAGCAACGCTGCCAGCTTCCGAACACACCTACAGCATGCCGGTGGTTGCAGCGCCCGCTAACGGAGTGAGCAACCCCGCACCGCGCAACGATGGGCCCACTTTGGGATGGCCGACAGGTCCTTCGACACCGCCACAGTCAACGTCAGCTGCGGAGCCCGTTGACGGCTGGCCAGAAGCTGCGATGGCTACGCCGAACACCGATGCTCCCAACGGAGCGCCCAAAGGCTACTATGCGTCGGAGGCCGCCGCCGGTAACAGAACGTCCCCATCAACCGTTGGCGGTGTCGCGGACGCGCCGGCTGTACGTATGGGAAGACTGGAAACAGCAGGACCCTATTCAGGCGGGCCCATCAACACCGCGGCCAATCCTGGCTCCCAATTGAATGGTACGATCGAAATCCCTCGACCACGGGCTAACAATGAATACAACGGATCAAACGTTTATTAGAGCGTACGGTAGCGATTTCGTTCCAAACTACGCAGACGAAGCAGCGCGCGCTGCCGACTATCCGGCGCTGGCCGATAGTAACGTGAACGCTGTATTTGGTTCGATGCCACAAAAACACATCCGTGTCGACGGGCCGGCGGCAATGCCGCCTTCTGCCACACCGCAAGTCGCTGGCGTAGGTCCATCGCCACCATCGCCGGCGCGAACGTACATGCCTCAGGCAGCAACGCAGCCGACTTCGCCAGCGGCGCAAGGTCAACACACTCCACTCCAGCATCCGCACGTGCCGCCCGCAATCGGTCAGCAACTGGAGCATCCCGTCCAGAGGGAGCAGGCCGTCGAACAGCAAGTCGACGTTCCATTGCCCCATCTCGACATGCGAGATAACGCGTTGCCACCCGGGTCCCTGCCCATCGCTTCTCATGCGCCTGTGCCTCGACCACATATCAATTTCGCCACAGCGCGTTCTGCACAGCCACAGCCAACGGATGTTGAAACGAGCGTTGAGCCAGCCATCGAACAGCCGCTCGCGCCGTCGCCCGCGTATGCCACAAATGAGTTGGACCTTGGAGAGGGCCTCTCAGTGTTGGCCGATAGTTCGGTCCTGGTGGCATCGTCCGATTTTCAATGGCCAACGATTCATCCGGCGGTTGATGAGCCGCCGACGGTGACGGAGACGGAATCCCTCGAATCAAACACCGAAACAGAAACACAACCGGAACCAACTTCGCCGGT
The DNA here is from genome assembly GCA_030744095.1 of Pirellulaceae bacterium. The sequence goes on from JASLRF010000055.1 coordinate 8,190, forward strand.
TGAAGACAGAGATGAGGCTGAAACCGATGTCAGCCCGCCGATCGTCGTACCCGCGGTGGTGGATGAAGAACTAACTGATACGGAGAATCCTCCGTTGGGCTCTTCGATCGCCAACATCGACAAGGACGTTGCCGGAGTGGCGATGGATGCGAAGGCCGAGGAACCCGATGTCGCGAAGCAGAAACTAAAGCCGGCCTGGGAGGTGGACCGTTTCCTGTGGCCAAGCAACGTCGATCAGTTGTATGAATCCGAAAGTGAGTATTTTCGTCACGCCGGCGAGAAGCTCCACGACGCCAGCCTAGAGGGCCTGCGAGTCTTGGGAGTCTCTGCGACACGTCAAGGCGAGGGCTGCACGACGTTAGCCATCTGTCTGGCTCGCGCTGCGGCTGCGGCCGGTGCGAAAGTCGCGTTGTTGGACGCCAACCTGCGGTCGCCGCAATTGGGTACAGCGCTGGGACTCGATTTCGCACGCAGTTGGCACGAAACCTTGAACGGAAGAACATCGTTGTCCGAAGCCGCCGTTGCTTCGATTGCCGACAACGTAACGCTGATACCGCTCTCCAACAACGCCGCGCGACAAGGTTTGACGCTCGACAGCGACGCGGTCAACGAGATCCTCGGCCAAGCCGGCGATACATTCGATCTCGTACTCGTCGATGTTGGCGTGCCCTGCGAAGACGGGCGGAGCTGTTTCCAGGGAGATGACGCCTGTCCGTTGGACGCAGCGATCATCGTCCGGGATGTTCGCGCGACGTCCGAAGAAGAGACGCTCGAATCGGTTAACCGATACAAGGAGTTGGGAATCGATGCCGTCGGGATCGCCGAAAACTTCGCATCGTTGGCCGTTTCACGGGCCGCTGCGTAACAACGGCGGCAAGGGCATCACTTCCGTCACTTTGGTTTGCCGGTGGCATATCGAACAAGCGCCAGGAGGATGCCCATCGCGGCGAATGCGAGGCCGAATACGGCGAAAAATGGTGCCAGGAATGCCAGCGATTCCGCCACCGGATCGCGCGCCAAGTCGCTTCGTTCCAAAGCCAGATCGACACAGAGCAAGCCGACGCAGAACACGCTGCAGCCTCCCAAGCAGCCGACCAGTGTCCACCGTAACGGAATCAATGCGACGCGGCTGGACCAGCCAGCCAAGACGCCGCTGACCACGGCAAATGCCAGAAAGTCGCGGTAGTTGAAGGCCGCAAAAATTGCGGCACAGCCAGCGACAATTGCCACCAGCTCGCGCAAACTGAATTGAATTGTGGGCCTCTTTGTGGGTGGATCCATCTCTTGGCCGGGGCAGGTTGGACGATTGCGCATGTCGTAGGCATTGTACGCTAGGACACCGCCGACACCTGCCCCCAATCGCAATCGCGGGCTGAATTGTGGGTTAGTACTGTTCGATAGTCGTCTTTCGCGCCGCGAAAGACGACTATAAGAGATGGAACACAGCTTAAATCATTAAAAGAGGAAGACTTTAAAGCGAGACGGCTTTGCCGGTGGTCACCATTTGATCATTCACTTGAGCAAATAAGAGTCTCAATCGACTCCAATCTCTGACCAACCGTGTAAGCAGGTTTCTGAGTGAGCTGCTCGAGGACGCCAAGCACGCCTGGATGGTAATCGCCGTCCAGCTCGACTTGCATGGCCTTAATCGCCTCTAGTGGCGCAAGCGGCTGGTCAGCGCGAGATGTTAAAGCGTCGTACTCTCGCACGGCACGAATAATGGCCGCACCAATAGGCTCGTCACGTTGCTCCGGATCGTTGTTGTACGAAACATCGAGCCCATCCGGGCGACCCACTAGCAAGGGTAAGGCACTCGTCAACACGCCCCCAAGGGACTGGACCAAGTCGCCGCCATGGAACGTGTTCGGTTCGAGGGCTTGTGAGTTCTGCAAATCGTCAACAGCTCGGTGAATAACCCGGGCGGTGACCTCAATGTTGTCAATATCCTCCAACAAAGCCGCTACACGGATGTCATCGATTTCGCGTTCCGATAACCGCATCTGTCGAGCTACGTCTCGGCTGATCATTGTGATTCGCTTCGACCTGTCGTTCATACTCGGATCTGCACCCTTTAAGTACTGAGCAAGCACTTCAACGACACCCAAATAGGCATCATGTAGCTCGTCGATCTTACGCACCCGTTCGTCACTCAGCGTTCCAACGAACAACGCATTCAGTCCCATAACGGCTGCCCAGACGATTAGGGAAACGCCAATCATCAAATGCGAGGGCTCTCCCAAGAAACTGCTCAAGTCGGCCGCCGCTACCATCGTTGCGAGTAATACCGAAAAGAAAGCAAAAATGCCTGCCCGCTGCCGTCCGAGATAGAATGCGGCCAATACAATCGGGAGGTAAAAGAGGTTCAGGACAACCAGCTTATGGCCGACGGCAAGGTAGAGCATCAACGTGAGTGCCCCGCAAACCACGATGAGGGAGGCTTCTGTGATGCGTTTCGATTGGATTCTTTCGACGATCATTCTATCCTCTCCACAAAGTAGTTAGGGCCTCACCGTGAACGCATCGGCAGGCTCGTCTTGCTCAAGAAGTGACGTAATGAGTTGATCCGTCAAAGCGCCGGCGACTGGATTCTGCCGTGTGGAACTTGACGACTGTTCCGGACGATCGCTAAATCGCTGAGCGATTTTCTGAAACTGTGGTGCGGCTTGAAGGAATACTTCGACGATGCGCGGGTCGAATTGTGTTCCACTCGCCTCGGAAATGATTTCGACACATTTCTCGTGGGGGTAAGGGTCCTTGTAGACACGTTTAGAGGTAAGCGCATCATAGACATCCGCGATTGCTACGATGCGACCAGCCAGAGGAATCTGTTCTCTGCTAATGCCACATGGATAACCTTGGCCATCCCATTTTTCGTGATGGCACTGCGCGATTTCGCGCGCCATAGTGAGAAAGTTACAGCTCCCGAGACGCTGCTCAATCTCGCGGATGCACTCAGCACCAACTTCCGCATGCTGTTGCATTCGTTCGCGTTCCTCTGTGTCCAACGCCCCTGCCTTGAGTAATATCGCATCTTCTATCGCAACCTTACCGATGTCGTGGAGGACGGAGCTGATTCCGATTAGCTTTACAAAGGAAGCGGATACAGAGTCTCTGTACTGGAGTTCGCTCCGCAAAGCAGATGCAAGACAGGTGGAGTAGAGCGCGATGCGTTCGAGGTGTTGTCCCGTCTCGCGATCGCGATAGTCAGCGAGCTTTGCGAGACCGAAGATAATTGCATTGCGCGTCCTCACAAGGTCCTTCTCGCGATGCAAGACCTGCATTTCTGACTCGTTGTGCCCCTTTGACGTTTCATTGCGTAGCTGAGTAACCACCAAATACGCGACACCCGCTTGGAGCCCGCCAATCCAGATTAATGCAAGACCTCGCCCAATCAGCAGTTCTGAGTTCGTCTGCGCAGACAACGTTTCGTGTGACGTAGCTGGAGCTTCGGTCGTTTCACCGTCAAGCGTAGACCTTGAAAACTGCTCACTAATCCACAAGCCACATGCTAGGCTGACGATCTGCCCGATTATCATCGTGGCCATCGCACGTTGATATGGCTTCATTGTTGTCTTCCTGGAAGAAGGATTCAGTCCGTTGGAAAGGCTACGTCACTCGTAGAGCATGTCAAACTACACTTAGGGGACCCGTCAGATCCAAACTAACTGCCTTTTGCCGAATCTGCGGGATGCTCGTTGCGAACCCTATGTCAATCAAGTGCCGCTTCTAGTCAGCGATTCCCGGAACGGTATTAAAT
>JASLRF010000056.1 GCA_030744095.1 Pirellulaceae bacterium
ACTCATGATTTTAGGGTTGAAGAAGAATGGTCGCCTGGCGAGATAGTCGTTGATCGCTCCGCGATCAAAACGTTTGGTTCGCGGAGCGATCAACGACAATCAAACTCGACAACCCCAATTCTTAGTTTTGACAGAGCACTAGCCTAGACGATAAGCGGATTTTTGTCACGATGTCATTGGGGCATGCGGGCGATGTCTCGCCCACTCTAAGGCGGGCATGGACCCAGCCCGCGGGGCGTCCATCGAAAGAGACTCTATGGCAGCTAGACGTAATGACACGACTTGGCCAGCTGAGGCCGGAATCGGGCATCCAGCGCATGGCGCCGCGAAATCGAACTTTGCTTAGTCGGCAATTGCCCGCTTGAGTCGTTCGACGGTGTCCTCAGTGATGCGGTTTGCTCGTTCGGCATTAAATAGCGGCGACGCGTAAAGGAAATTCCACCGCAGTGAGCCTGCATACGTCGTGGCGGTGCAAGTGCAGTCTCCGAGGCCACCTGGAGAGACGGCAAAGTGCAGCGAGCGCACCTCAAGCGGAGCGAAATCGCCCGCCAGTTCAACGCGGCCCAGATTCGTAAGGCCCGTCGTGCTTGGCGTGTGTTTTTGCCAACGTGCTCCAAATTCATCCACAGTAAGACGATCTCCTCGAATCATCCGATCGAGGCGCGGAAGCATTCCGATCAGCACTGCCGGCATGTCGTGGTCGATCTGGTGCTTGATGCTAGAACGAATCTCTCGCGCTAAGGCCCAAAAATCGTCACCCGATTTCACTCGTCCCCGGTAGAACGCCATCGAGGCGAACATCCCAACATCTTCGCTCACCTGCGGGTCAAGATGCTGTCTCATGTTGACGGGACATCGGTGTTTGACGCTCATCGCTTCCGTGTTCACGTTGTCCTTGGCCGTTGCCAGGCAGATGGCGGCCGAAAGCGCGCCGTGCACCGTTGTGTCCTGTTCGCGTGCCTTGCGCAGCAACTGGTTTACTGTTACCGGATCGAACGTGCGACAAATCAGTCGTGTGCGCCGGGCGTGCAATGGTGCCTGTTGATCGGCCGCTGGCCGCGCTGGTGGTCGCAATCGCAGGTCATCAAAAGTGATGCCCGCCACAAGTCGAACTTGCCTCCAGACGCCGCGTAGTCCACGTGCCCGATAGGGCAGTCGAAGGTCCATCGGCTGGTTGTCGTGCAAGGGCGGTGCGATTTGCTGTGAACCACGGGGCAGTTGAGTGCTACCGCTCGGTTGAGCCGCGGTGGCCTGAACCAAGTCTCGCATCAAGAACACGCCTGACATCCCATCGCCAATGATATGGTGAAACGTGATCAGGAGGTGATGTGTCGAGTCGTCATGGCGAACCCATGTGCAGCGTGCCAACGGCCCTCGTTCCGCGTCGATTGGGTTGTTGATCTCTTCTTCAACAATGGGTTCGCAGTCATCCGCATCACGGTTGACGATCCGTAGCGGCACGTCCGAAACTTCCGTGGAGACGTACCGCGTGGGGCCATCCGTATTGCAAATCCGAACTTGCAAAAATGGATGTCGCCGGCGCAAGGAGCGCAAGCCTGCCGCAAGGGTGTCTTCCGAAAGTGGGCCGTGTACCGCCGCGATCATCGTCACATCTAACGTACCGGCTTGTGCTAACCGCCAGAAGACAGTTTCGAAAGGGCTCAGTGCGCGATTCAGCTGAGCGGCTTCGGGTGCGACCGGTTGGTGAGGCATGAAGTTATTGTCCGGCAAGAGTCCTTTTGGATCGACGGGCAAGGTTGCTATTGTGACTCGAATTCATGCCACCAGGCGCCGATCTTCTCAATCGCGGTATCAAAATTCACTTTGGGCTGCCAGCCGAGTTTCGTGGTTATTTTCTCTGTGCGAAATCGATGCGAAAGCCCAACCAAGGAGACTGATTGACGTGTGATCAATGGCGGCTGTTTAATGCGGAGAAGTCGGTAGCAGCATTCCAATGCCGACGCGATGCAATATGCTCTCTTGAATGGCAACGTCTTCCTCACTCGCTTTATGCCGACCTGATCCGATAACGCATCAAAGTACTTGCGTTGACTGATGTCTCCATCGTTACTGACATTGAATGCTTCGCCGGGCGCTGCGGTGTGGGTTCCGGCCAACAGAACCGCGTCGGCCACATTGGCCGCATAGGTGAGTGTCAGCTCATTTGTTCCATCGCCAATAATTTTTGCCTGCCCACGTTTCAGCATAGTCATCAGTTTACCAAGACGAGCGTGATCGCGTGGCCCATAGACCCATCCCGGTCGGATCACCGAGACCTGTAGCTTCCCCTGATGGTGGTATTCCATGGCCAGTGATTCGCCAAGAAGCTTGCTGCGGCCGTACGAATACCAGGTGGGCATCTCGTCCAGTCTGAGCGGTCTCATAGTCTCGTCCACAGCACCGTGAAGAATCAAGTCCTTTCCGTAGACGGCAGTCGAACTTACGTGAACAGCGCGGGGCACGCCCACGGCGACCGCCGCATCGTAGAGGTTCTTCGCGCCTTCGACGTTGGCCTCGTAGAAGTCGTCCCATTGGCCCCAGTCCCCGACCTTGGCAGCCGTGTGCAAGATCAGGTCGCACCCTTGGAGGCCCTCTTGTAACGACTCTCGGTCGCGCAAGTCACCCTCGTGCATCTCAACATCAAGGGCGGAAAGGGCCGTCGTGTCCCAACCAGGTTGCACCAAGGCGCGCACCTGAAAGCCCTGCTCGACGCAGGCTTCGGCGACGTAGCCGCCAAGGAAGCCGGTTGCTCCAGTTAAGAGAATCCGCATGATTCGAGTGTTCGCTGGTCATCCAATGAGTTTGTTGCAGGCCAACCGCGATCCATCAGACCAGTTGAGCCACATACTTAGAGTATAAATCAAGGTGGCGCGGTCTCTCTCAAGCAATCCCCATTCTCACAAAAAGCTGCCCCATGAAATCGGCACGATTGACAGGATCGGTCTTTTCGACAACGAAGGAAGCGTGATGTGCCGATATAGTCCGGTGTTGGTCATTCGACAACCTGTAACTAGAATCGATGCCATCTCTCCGATGTCAGAAATCCAACCCGCTTGGCCGCTCGGCAGTACATGAAAAAAGAGAACAAATCATCTTCCGCCGACAAGAATGCAACGGCTAAAGTGAATGCGTATCCGCTCTGGAGTCCGCGATTTTGGCATGGCATGCGGGCCGGGGCGTATTTCAAGTTGATGCTCAAAAACGGGTGTCGCGTCCACCCGCTACGCTTGCCGATGGCGACAATCTTAGTTCCCATCACATGTGGCAACTCGGCGATGCACGCCTTGCAGATGCTGTTCTTCCGACGGAAAATCGCCGCCACGGAGTTGATCAAGCCGCCGATTTTCATCCTGGGGCACTGGCGTAGCGGCACGACGATGCTGCACGAATTGATGATTCGTGACGACCGGCTCTCCTTTGCTAGCACGTACGAGTGTTTTGCGCCCGACCATTTTTTGATCACGGGTTCGATCGTCCCACGTCTGTTGTGGTTTCTACTTCCATCCAAGCGACCGCAGGACAATATGCCCGCCGGTTTCGACCGACCGCAGGAAGATGAATTCGCACTCATTTCGATGGGTGCACCCACCCCCTACATGCGCATGGCCTTTCCCAATCATCCGGCACCGTACGAAGCAACGCTGAATATGGACGGGCTTAGCGATAGAGATCTGCGTGCATTCAGGGAAGCCATGACTTGGTTTCTGAAAACACTGACCTACAAGAATAAGAAACGTCTGGTCTTGAAATCGCCACCACATACGGGCCGCATCGAATTGCTTGCCAAAATGTTCCCGGGCGCCAAATTTATCCATCTGGTGAGAGATCCGTACGCGCTCTTTTCCTCCGCGACGCGGTTATGGCATGCGATGGACGAGACGCAAGGTTTTCAGATTCCTCGGTTCGAAGGCCTCGACGAATATATCTTCGATACGTTTTCACGAATGTACGACGGGTTCGAACGGGGACGGGAGTCAATCGATCCCCAGAATATCTATGACGTGCGTTATGAAGAACTGGCGCAAGATCCGATCGGCGTCGTCCAGTCAATTTATGACAAATTGCAACTAGGTGATTTTGAAGTCGCTCGTCCAGACATCGAAGCACACGTTGCGACCCTGCGAGACTACAAGCCGAACAAACATGAGCTCGACGAGGACTTGATGGCCCAGATACGCAATCGTTGGTCGTCATATTTCGAGAAATACGAGTATTGACAGCACGCGCCAAAGGGGCAGGAGATCTCCAAAGCCAGTGCCGGTCGTCAGGCGAGGCGTGCCG
>JASLRF010000057.1 GCA_030744095.1 Pirellulaceae bacterium
GCGCGACGCACTGAGTATGGCCTTGAAGATCAAGGATCTACCGCCAGCTGAAATCGCCAAACGACTGGCGCCTTTTGTCAAAGAATCCGAGCGTCAGGGATTCGAACTGCTAACGCTCGAACAGCGTGCGATTCTGAAGCAGATTCGCGTTGCCAAAGCAGGGCTACGTTCACTGGGAAATCCCGAAATTGCCCTCGTGCTGGAGCTGGACGAAACGCAGAAAGCGACCGTCGCGGAGTTGCTCAAACAGTGTGACATCGACATGACGAAGGGTGGCGAGGATCATCGTCGCATTACGAAGAGCATCTACGAGCGGAAGTTGGCCGGCGTGATGACGACCGCCCAGCGTGCAGTGTGGGAGCAAATGACCGGCATGTCCGGTGCCACGCCAAGACAGCTAGGTAGTCCATCGGAAACAACCACGACAGTAGCTCAAGGCGATGTCAAGCCAACAGCAACGGAAGGCCCCGAGACGCAAAATGCCGCAGCGAAGAACGCATCTGACGTGAAGGAGGCACCCGCCTCGGAATCGGCAAGAGACGGCGATCCGAAAGTCGCCACAACGAACGAAGCTCCGGCTACGGAGACCGAACCTCGTGTGGTAGCGACGGAGGACAAGCCGGCGGCGACAGCGGTCGACCCATCGAATGCTCAGGTTGCCCCAGCGACGACGGCGAAGGTACCACCGAATGAGGCCAAGTTGCAATTCAGCTTCAATTTCCACCCCTGGCCCGATGTGCTCGAGTGGTTCGCCGAGCAGTCGGATCTTTCGATCCAGATCGATAGGTATCCGGAAGGCACGTTTAACTACACCGACCGACACTACTACACGCCGTCCCAAGCGTTGGACATCATGAATCGGGTCTTGCTGACCAAAGGGTATACCGTGGTCCGAACCGGCCGATTGATCACGCTGATTGATTTGGAAGACGAGATCCCCCCGCAACTCGTTGAACTTGTGTCAGTTTCCAAGCTGGATGAGCGTGGTGAATTCGAATTAGTAAAGTGTCTGTTTCAACTTGCTAAATGGGATCCGTCGGAGGCTGCGGAAGAGATTGGCAAGCTGATTGGGCCGCAAGGTGCCGTGACGGCGCTACCCACGGCGGGTCAAATCCTGGTCACGGAAACGGGTGGCAAGTTGCGTGAGATTCGTAACGTGATCGAGGGGGTCGAAAATCCCGATGGAATCGGTGGTGAAGGGATTCAAGAGATTGCTCTAGAGCACGTGTCGCCCGAAGAAGTTCTGGCAATTGCCCGACCGTTACTGGGGTTGGAGGAAGGCGAGAATTCCAACGACAGCATTAAGATCGCGATTGATTCGTACGCCAATCGACTGTTTGTTACGGGGTCGCGCCAGACTGTACAACGCTTGAGAGACCTTGTTCCAATGGTGGATCGGTCTCCTGAGGCGGTTGGCGAGCCCGCTGCCCCACTTGAACAACCTCAATTGGAAACGTATCAAATCGTCAAAGCCGATCCAAACCAGGTGTTGATGGTAACCCAGACCTTGATGGCAGGTCTGCCGGATGTGCGCCTGGCCGTCGACGAAGTGACGAAAAAGCTGGTGGCACTGGCAAGGCCGTCGGAACATCGAATCATCATCGAAACGCTGCGCCAGCTAGAAGGCGACGCGCCGCACGTCGAAGTGATTCAGTTGCGGCGAATGGATCCGCAATTGGTCATGTTGGCGATCAACAAGCTGTTTGGAACCGATGAGGAAGGTGCCACGGGTCCGAAGGTCGACGGCGATCCCATATCGATGAAATTGTGGGTCCGCGGCACGACTAGCGAGATTGCACAGATCCAAGAGCTGTGTGACAAGTTGGAAGGTCCCGATCTGAGCTCGGGGCAAGGGCTGAGACGAAGCGTCCGCATGTTGCCATTCAGTGGATCGGCGGCTCAGACCGCGTTAGGAAGCGCCGAGCTGATTTGGAATTCGATGCGGCCCAACGCGATTCGTATCATCACGCCGTCAGCGGTTAGCAGCTCGATTCGCGAGCGGAGTGCACCTCACCCAGAGGCCCAGCAGGAAGAGGCTCCGCAGGATTACTCGCCTAGAGTTCCGTCGCAGAACGCCCCGTCGCAAAACGTCCCACCCGTTCAGCCATCAGTTCCCAAGCCGACCAAGCCGCCAGCCGCCGAGCCGGACTCGAATCGAAATGCACGCCGCGATGTTTCGCCTGTCACCTTTGTCAGTTGGATCCAAGATGGCCAGCCCGTTGCTGGGGACGATGGCCTGCCGCCCAGCAAGAAGGAGACCAGCCAAAAGGAGACGCCTTCCGCCAGTGGCGACAAGCCTGAGACTGCGAACAAGAAGCCCGCTGATATTGTGATCTCGTTCACCGCGGATGGAGTCATCATCGCTTCAGAGGATCTCGAGGCGTTGGATGAATTTGAGGCGTTGGTCCGCTCGCTGATTGACAGCTCGTCAATCGCCGGTCCACAGCCCACAGTGATTTGGCTGCGCTATGCAAAAGCCGATGTGGCAGCAGCGCTATTGACGCAGATCTTGACCGGCGGAACAGCCGGCAGCGGAGGAGGCTCGCTGTTGGGCGACATGGCTGCCGGGGTCCTCGGCGATGTCGGTGGCGGATTGTTGGGTGGCTTGATGGGCGGTGGTGGCTCGTTGTTGCCATCCGGGGCTCCCAGCATCATCGCGGACATGCGATTGAACGCGTTGATTGTCCAGGCCAGTGCGCTTGAATTGCAGCTGATTGAACAGCTGTTGCCGATCATCGATCGCGAGGGGAGTCCCGAAGCGGTTGAAACTGCGGGCAAGCCACGGCTGATTCCTGTCTACTACATGACTGCGGACGACATGGCAACTATTATTCGTCAAGTTTACGCGGATCGGCTGGTTACGTCTGGCGGCGGCCAACAGCAGGGTCGTCAACCGTCGCCCGAAGATTTCATCCGGGCGCTCCGCGGTGGTGGCCGCGGTGGACAGAACCCGGAAGCGAAGAGTGAAATTGCTAAGATGGCGCTTGGCGTCGACCCTCGCAGCAACTCGCTGGTCGTGGCCGCGCCCGAGCCGTTGTTTAAGGAGGTCGAGGAACTGGTTGCCCAGTTAGATCGGCAAGGCGTGGACTCCGAAGAAGGCATGAAAGTCCTCTCGATGAAGGGCGCTAGCGCTGAAATGATCGCCAGTGCACTTGCATCGATCACTGGTGGTGAAGTCACCAGTAGTTCGACCGGTGGTTCGACGTCGAGGTCCGGAGGCAGCCCCACGCCAGGAGCAAGTGGCGGCCCAACCGCAGCGACGTCTGCCGACGCGATTCGTCGACGCATCGAGTTTTTTCGCTCACTCGGTGGAGGGGGTCGTGGTGGTCCACCGGGTAGTGGCAGTGGTTTTGGCGGTCGCGGAGGTGGTCCAATCAGCGGTTCCAGTGGACGCGGTGGACCATCGGGCGGTGGTCGCGGTGGACCGCCAAGCGGCGGCCGAGGAGGACGGTGATTAGCATTTTCCCCGCCCGAGTGGAAACCGCTACAGCCAACAAGACAACAATCGAGATTACACTAATCCGACCTACCGGGGCCCGAAGGCCGCAACCAAAGTAGCAGGCACGCACAGTGTGCCGTCCGCTGTTACGGCACACGGAGTGTGCCTACTACTGTCAGAAGTGCGCACACGGCGCGCGGAAGTGACCAAAAGAGACTCAAACCAGAATTTCCACTTGAGAATGGGCCAGCGCGCGAGCCTGCGAGAACAAAGGACCAGGCCGCCAATTGGACAAACGAGAGTGGATTCCCGCCACACGAAATTGCGCAAAGCAAGAAAATCGTCCGGCCAATGGCGGCTGGTCTCCGCGATGTAACCCCACCCGATCAAAATCAGTTCGCAAATCGGCGCAATTGTCGCTTTTCAATCCAATTCAGTTGTGAATATGATACTTGGGTTGAGGCTCGAAGTTTGCGAAAACACGGAACTTATGGACAGCCCGTTGGTTTAATTGTGTAATCGAACGATCCAGCGATCCTACGCATTCCCGCAAAGGAACGCAGATCTCCACATTCGCCCGATGGCGATGCGCTACACCCTAACATGAGGAATGACGACGATGAGACTAACGCGGACGAACTCACTGTTGGTACTGGTTGCAATCATGGCAATCTGCTTATCTGGGGCAGACGTGATGGCTCAACGTGGTGGCGGCCGTCCTGGCAGCGGTGGCGGCCGTCCCGGTGGTGGATTTGGTGGATTTGGCGGTGGTTCCAGCCTACTTGACGTAGCCGCTCGCAAAGAGGTGCAAGAGCACCTTGAATTGCTGCCAGACCAGATCGATGACCTAACGAAGCTCGCCGAAACCCAGCGAGCGGGACAACGCGATCGCTTTCGTGGCTTGGACTTTGGCGCCCTTCGCGATGGTAGCGAAGAGGAACGTGCAGCGGCCCGGGCTAAGATCCAGGAGGCGTTTCGCAAGGCAGCCGCGGACACTCAAGCCAAAGTCGACAACATCTTGTTGCCTCACCAGTCGAAGCGGCTTGCGCAACTGGCAATGCAGCGCCGCTTGCGTGGTGGGATCACCGCTGCACTTGGCAGTGAGGAGATGTCAACTCAGTTGGGGATTTCCGCCGACCAGCGTGAACAGCTGCGAGACAAGGCCCGTGAAGCGGACGCAGTATTTCGTGCGAAAGTCGCCAAGTTGCGAGAAGAAATGCAAGCAGATTTGCTGAAAGATCTGTCGCCATCGCAGCAAGCCAAGTACGAGAGCCTGGTGGGCAAGCCGTTTGAATTCGCCCCGGACGAACGTGGACCGGGTGGACGCGGTGGCCAGCCTGGTGGTGGCCGACCTGGCGGCCAAGAGCGTGGCGGTCGAACCCGTCCCCAACGACCAGGACAATAATGACTCTGGAATCGTCGACAAAGAATTCTTCCCATCACTGAAGCTAGGGCCGAGAGAATGGAAGCTGGAGAAATCCTGCTACAACGTGGTTTGCTCGACGTTAAGCAATTAGAGCTTTCGCGCGCTGGCCACCAAGACGGTACGAGTCTGGTGGATACGGCCGTTGAGAAGGGCTTCGTCAAGGAAGAAGAGGCCCTCCGCGCCCTGGCGGAAGAGGTGGGATTGGATTACATCGATTTGGCCGAAACGGATGTCGACCTTTCGCTGCTGAAAAGTTTCCCCAACAAGTTGATCCACCGCCAGTCACTTTTCCCGATTCGTCGGAATAACGGTGAACTGGTGGTGGCAACAAGTGACCCGTTCGATCTTTATCCGATCGACGAAGTAAGTGCCGCAACAGGACTTTCGGTCACGCCAGTATTAGCCGGGCGAACTGAAATCGCCAAGCTGATCAAGCGGCACTTGGGCGTCGGCAGCGAAACGGTCGATGGTCTGATCCAAGCCACGGTCGAAGAAGAGGAGGGGCTCGAATTACTTTCAGGGATCGAGACCGATGGCTCAGAATTGTCCGAGATGGCCGAAGAGGCCTCCGTCATTCGCCTGGTCAACGAAATCCTGCTGGAAGCCATCGACACTCGGACCAGCGACGTTCACATTGAATCCCAAGCGTCTGGGTTGGTGGTCCGCTACCGCATCGACGGAATGTTGCAACTGCAGCCGATGCCGTCGGAGATCAATCGATTTGCCGCGGCAATCGTCAGTCGCTTGAAGATCATGGCGCGATTGAACATCGCGGAAAAACGCCTGCCTCAAGATGGACGGATGAAGCTGCGCGTTTCTGGACGCGAAGTCGACGTGCGTGTTTCGGTGATCCCCATGATAAACGGGGAAGGCATCGTGATGCGGTTGCTGGATAAGGAGTCGATGAACTTCGATCTGCAATCGCTGGGGATGGAATTCGAGACCTATCAGACGTTCTGCGAACTGATCGCCAATCCACACGGAATCCTCTTGGTAACGGGGCCAACTGGATCTGGAAAGACGACCACTCTCTACAGTTCACTGATCGAAATCAACCGGCCTGACATCAAGATCATTACGACAGAAGATCCCGTCGAATACCAGTTGGAAGGCATCAATCAGATTCAAGTGCATCCGAAAATTGGGTTAACGTTTGCTCATACGCTGCGGAGTATCTTGCGTCATGATCCAGACGTTGTGCTGGTGGGCGAAATCCGCGATCTGGAAACTGCGGAGAACGCGATTCAAGCTTCACTGACGGGTCACTTGGTGTTTAGTACTTTGCATACCAATGACGCCGCCGGTGCCTATGCACGAATGGTCGACATGGGCGTCGAGCCATTCTTGGTGGCCAGCACCGTCGAAGCGGTTATGGCTCAACGCCTGGTGCGGCGTCTTTGCGACAAGTGCAAAGGAGAATTTCGCCCCGCACCCGATGACTTGCCGAGAGATTTTCCCATGGAGCAGTTGAGTGGCGCCGAGATGTTTCAGCCCGTCGGTTGTCGTCAGTGTCGTCAGTCAGGATACGCGGGACGAATGGGGATTTACGAACTGCTGGTGACGACTGATGAGGTACGTCAATTGGCGCACGATCGCGCCAGCACGTGGAAGCTAAAGACGCAGGCTATCAAGGACGGAATGTGCACACTGCGGGACGACGGCTGGCGCAAAGTGCTCAAGGGCAAGACGTCCGTTGACGAGATTCTGCGGGTGAGCAAAGGTGACCGGCAGCTTACAACCGACCACTAGATCCCGATTATGATAAAGATATCCAAGTTGGTGGATTGAAACCGGCTTGGAGTGTGCAGCGTAGTTGGCAAGGGCACGATGCCACCGATAACAAAACCGGTCAGTAAGCACGATCATGCCTGAATTCGCATATACCGCTCGAGACATCAACGGCCAGAAAACCACCGGCAACATTACGGCGGGTTCCGAGCGCGAGGCCGTAACGGTGTTGGCAGGGCGTTCGCTGTTCCCCATCAGTGTCGCGGCCCACCGCGAGGCGATACGTTTAAGCCTCGGTCGTGGTGTGAACGGTCAAACCATGGCTGTCACGTACAGCCAAATGTCCGCACTATTGCGCAGCGGCGTTCCGCTTCTTCGATCGATCAGCATTCTCCGCGATCAAACATCCAATAAGAGACTCAAGTCCGTCTTGGATCAGGTACACGGTCGGGTAGAAGAGGGAACAGGGTTAGGAGAAGCCATGGCGCGGCATCCTCGCGTGTTCAGCGAAATGGCCATCAACATGGTCCGCGCCGGCGGTGAAGGTGGGTTTCTGGAAGAGGCGCTCGACCGGGTGGCTCATTTCACCGAAGACTATGAAGATCTTAAGTCACGCACCGTCGGGGCCTTAGCCTACCCCGTGTTTCTAGGTGTGATTGGCATCGGGGTTGTCTCGGTGTTGATTGTGGGTTTCGTTCCCAAGTTTGCTCTCATGTTTGAAGGTCTGCGTGAGCGCAACGAACTGCCGGTGTTAACGGACTGGCTCCTGATGTTTAGTGAGTCCATCCGCGACTATGGAGTCGTTTTTATTGCCGTGGTGACGGTGATAAGCGCCTTTGTATATGTGCGGGCCGCGACGGAAGCTGGGCGGCGAGTGATCGACATGATCAAGCTCAAGATCCCTGTCGTTGGCGGGATCTTTGCCAACTTGGCGGTAGCTCGTTTCTGCCGTGTCCTAGGCACAATGTTGCGCAACGGCGTTCCGATTCTGAAGTCGTTGGAAATAAGCCGTGATGCCACGGGCAACCGCGTTTTGTCGGAAGCCATTCGCGATGCTGCGGAGAATATTTCCTCAGGTCAGTCGTTGGCCGCACCGCTGGCGTCGAGCGGACATTTTCCCGTGACCGTCGTTGAGATGATTTCGGTGGCCGAGGAATCCAATACGTTAGACAAAGTGCTGGTTGAAATCGCCGATGGACTCGAACGGCGAACGTCGCGTCGGTTGGACCTGTTTGTCCGGATGCTTGAACCGGTCATGCTGTTGTGTCTTGCGGTTGTCGTGTTGCTGGTCGTGATTGCCTTGCTCTTGCCTGTCATCAAGATGAGCGCCACGATGTGATCGTCCTCATGGGGTGTTCGGCGCCACAATATCTGGTGTCAAGAATCAGTGTATCTTCAAAACTAAAGTCCGGAGGAATTAAAAATGAAACGTGATCTTCGCAAACGGCGTCGTGCTGTTGGCTTTACCTTGATGGAAGTCCTGTTGGTGCTTGCCATTTTGGTGATTCTGGGTTCATTTGTTGGATACTACATGCTGGGTGCTCAGGAGAAAGCGTTTACCCGCGCGGCCCAGAGCCAGATCAGCACTTTCGATCAGATGTTGCTCGGATATCGATTGGATGTCGGTTCGTACCCGTCCACGTCGCAGGGACTCCAGTCCTTGCGTGAAGCGCCGGCGGACATGGCCAATAGCAAATGGGATGGCCCCTATGCAGAAAAGACGATTCCACCTGATCCTTGGGGCAATCCGTATCAATACGAATTGGTTGACGCCGATAATTTTCACATTTGGTCTTGGGGCCCCAATGGCCAAAGTGGTGACGATGACGACATCAATAACACTACTTGATCTGGGAGCTTTTCTTGAAAGCCAACGTGTCTCAATTTGGACAGCGGCAGCGCCAGGGCTTCACGCTGATGGAAATGCTGTTGGTGCTGGCTCTACTGGTCGTCATCTCCGCGATCTCTCTGCCGGCGCTCCAGGGACCGATGGAAAACCACCGGCTGCGCGTGTCCGGTGATATCCTCCGCGTGCAATGGTCGCACGCGCGCATTAAGGCGATGGAGACGGGTCGCACGTATGTGTTCAAATTCCAACCGGAGCTTCAGAGTTTCAAAATCGAGCCCTGGTACCTGGAGGACGATTACCTCGAATCGTCGGACCTCATCCAGGGCGCCGCGGGCGGAGCATTGGCTGGTGCCAATGGCAACTTACCGAATGACTTTCAGGCGAATGGCGCATCGTCACCCGGTGGGATCTACAGTCCGAATTCGACGACCGCGACATCGACGATGGATCTGGGCGAGTTGCCCGAAAACGTCATGTTTGTGGGGAGTGAGACCGAACTGGATGACCGATCAGCCTATCTTTCGCTGACAACGCCCAGCGAGGATGTTGATGTGGTCTGGTCAGATCCAATATTCTTCTATCCCGATGGTACGTCCTCGACAGCGCGGATCCTGATCAGGAATTCGCGAGCTCGGTACCTGATGGTTAGCGTACGAGGTCTGACTGGCGTTGTGCAAGTTAGTGATTTATTGACCGTGGAGGAGATTCAGTAGGATGAGCACTCCTTCGACGAATCAACGTTTGCGGCGTCGCCATGGTCTGTCGCTTTTGGAAGTCATGCTTGCGCTGGCGATTCTGGGCGGAGCCCTTGCCGTAATAGGCGAACTTATGCGGTTTGGCATGCGCAATGCTGAATCCGCACGTGATCTTGCCACGGCTCAAGTGTATTGCGAAGCCAAGATCAACGAAATCGCGGCCGGATTGCTGCCACCACAACCCATTGCCGACACCCCAATTGAAGAAATGTCCAGCCTGGATGAGGTAGGACTGTGGTTCTATTCAGTTGACGTGCAACAAATAGATCAGCAGGGGTTGATCGCAGTGAAGGTGACCGTGTTTCAAGATCCCACGGTCAAAATGCGGGCCGTCAATTTCTCCCTGGTCCGTTGGATGATCGACCCCGCCCAGGTAGAAATCCAAACGACGGACTACACAAGCGTCTCCACGGGAGGTGCTGGTGATGTGTAATCGAAGCGAATCTCGCCACTGCCGTCGCGGCTTCAAGGCCCAGCGTGGCGGCTTCACGTTGCTGGAGTTGCTGTTGGCACTGACGTTGACCGGGATGGTCTTGTATGCGATCGGCGTGGCAGTCGATTTGAATCTGCGGGCCTTCCAAAAACGTCGTTCATCGATCGAGCAGTCTCAGCTCGCTCGCACATTGCTACGGATCATTGCTGACGACATCCGCAGTAGTGTTGCTTACTACGAGCAGGATCTATCCGGTGTCGAGAAGCTTCTTACCGATACTGCCGAGTCCGCGGCCAGCGGTGCCTTGGATGAACTAGGGCTGGAAGTCGATCCTGAAGCGTTGGACACGATGCTCGAGGACGAATCAACGAACACCACGGAACTGGCGGCGGGGGAGACGATTCCAACCAAGCCGGGGATTTACGGAAATCAACTTGAATTGCAGATCGATGTGAGTCGGCTGCCACGGATCGAAGAATATCAACAGTTGTTGGCGGTGGATCCCAATGTCGCGCTCATGGACTTGCCCAGCGATGTCAAAACCGTGACTTACTTCATTCAGGATCGGGGCTTGGTGGCGGAAGCGGAGGTCGCAGGTCCCGCACCGGCCTTGGGCGTCTCCTCGGAAGTGAACGGCTTGGTACGTCGCGAGATGGATCGGTCGGTCACGCAATGGGCTCTGGAAAACGGTAATGTCATTGGCATGCAACAGAATGGGGACGTGATTGCGCCTGAGGTTGTTGGCATGGAACTAAGCTACTTCGATGGCTACGAGTGGCGGATCGAGTGGGACAGCGAAGCGGAAGGCAGCTTGCCCGTGGCAATCCAGATCATTTTGGCGATGACACCCCCGACCGATCCAACAACTATGGACGATCCAGCGGTCATCGATGAAAGCACACTGAACTATTATCGTTCCGTCATTCGTATTCCAACGGGCCGCCCTGTTGAGGAAGAGGAAGAGTCGCTCGAGACCGATCCGCTGACCGAAGAAGGGGAAGGTGTGTGATGAGCAAGCAAGCAAGCAAACACCGCCCCGTTTCCGAACCACGGCGACGAGCCATTGTTCTGATGATCGTGTTAGTGGTGATTGTGCCCCTGTCCTTGGCCGCCTACACGTTTAGCGATCTGATGCTCACCCATCGTCATGCGGCGCTAGTACACGGCAAGCGGCTTCAGGCGAGGATGCTGATCGATTCCGGTGTCGAGGCCGTACTTCAGTATCTGAGTACTGACGATGCATCCCAGACCGAAGCAGGTGGCCATTACGACAATCCCTTGTACTTTCAGAATATGGTTGTGATTCCAGAGACGGACGCGGATCTGCGGGCGAGTTTCACGGTGCTTGCGCCGATGCCGGCGACCGATGGAATGCCGATGGGGCCACGGTACGGTCTAGAGGACGAGTCCGTTCGATTGAATCTGAACATGGTCTTGCTGGCCGATAAGATCGAAGAGGGCGCTAGCCGCAATTTGTTGATGTCATTGCCCGGCATGAGTGAAGAGATTGCGGACGCCATTCTGGATTGGATGGATGAAGATGACGAGGCACGGGAATACGGCGCAGAACTTGATTATTATTCGAGTCTGGAACCGGCGCCCTATGCACCTCGCAATGGCCCCTTGCAGACCGTCGAGGAGCTCTTGTTGGTGGCGGGAATGACACCTCAGCTGTTGTTCGGGATCGATTCGAATCGTAACGGCATGGTCGACGGCCATGAAATGAGCTCCATGATGGGCGGGACCGGCATGGCTGGCACGGCAAACGTGGCTGGTGCCAGTGCCGCCCCAAATCCAGCTGCGATGGCTGGAATGACCGGGATGGATGCCTCGGCAATGGCGTCCGATCGTGGCTGGTCGTCTTACCTGACCATCTACAGCGCCGAACGTAACACGAACGCGTTGGGCGAACCCCGGATCTATCTCAATGGTGACGATTTGCAGCAACTGCATGACGATCTGAGTGCCGTGTTGAGTGAAGAGGCCGCGAATTTTATTGTCGCCTACCGGATCTACGGACCAACGGATGAAAGCGGACAAACGACGTCCGCGGAGTCGCTGGAATTGGATCTCAGCCAATCACCCAAGACGCAAATCACACAAGTGTTGGAGCTGATCGGTGCCAAGGTGCAAGCAGGAAGCAGCAGTGGCGGCGGTCGCAGTTCGAGCGGCAGTGGACAGAGTGCGCCCATCGTCAGCTCCCCCTATGCTGACGATCCGCTCGCGATGGCGAGCTACCTGCCTCAACTGATGGATAACTGCACCGTGAACGAAAGCGAGTCAATTCCTGGTCGGTTGAATATCAACCAAGCGCCAGCGGAGCTGCTCGTTGGGATTCCGGGAATCACCGAAGAGATCGTCGATGCGATTTTGAATAGCCGTACCGCAACGACCGAAGAAGGTGACGAGAGCCGAGATTTCGAGACGTGGCTGCTGGTCGAAGGCCTCGTAACGTTAGACGAAATGAAGTCGCTGTCACCGTTTATTAGTGCCGGCGGGAATGCCTTTCGTGCCCAAATCGTTGGTTACTTTCAGGGTGGTGGGCCTTCAGCCCGGGCGGAAGTGATTTTTGACGCTACCACCACGCCACCACGCGTATTATTCTGGAGAGATATCAGCCATCTTGGGCGCGGCTACGCGCTCGACATGCTGGGCGTCGATCTGATTGACGAATTCTGAATTTTTCACGAGGTTGATGATGCCACAACTACTGGCTCTGGAATGGGATGGATGTGAAGTACGCGTCGCCGTCGCGCGAACGCGGGGCAGCGACATCGTTGTCGAACATGCTTTTGTGGTAGACCTCGAGTTGGGCGGCGGACAGACTCCCGCCGAGTCCGAGGTCGGCAAACGCGTCGCTGCGGCGCTCGCGGCGCGCAACCTGGGGCGAACCGAGACGTTGGTGGCAATTGGCCGAACAAGCATCGAGTTGCGTCAGTTGGCCTTGCCCCCTTCGCCGGTCGAAGAACTGCCCGAGCTTGTTCGATTTCAGGCCCTCCGGCAATTTACCACAATCAGTGAGGATTGGCCGATCGATTTCGTGCACGTGGATGCCGGGGATTCAGAGTCGCTACATGTGATCGCCGCGGCGATTTCACCCGACTTGGTCAAACAGATCCAGGGCACGTGTGAATCAGCCGATCAAACGGCCAAGCGATTGGTCTTGCGTCCTTTTGCGGCGGCGTCGCTGTTGCACCGCCACGATAAGAACCGCCAACCACCCTGCACGCTCATGGTGGATCTGTTGGCGGAAGAAGTCGATCTGACGGTGATGGTCGATAATCAAGTCGCCATGATGCGCACGGTCCGATCGTCGACCGGCAATGGTGCCGAGGCCCAGTCGCGGGCATTGCTAGGTGAGATCCGACGGACGATCGCGGCCGCGCAGAATCAGCTGAGCGGTCATCGCGTGGAACGCATTGTGATCTGTGGCGACGGCAGTGATCAGTCGACACTGAAGGCATTGGTCGAGGATAAGCTGACTTGCAAGGTCGAACTGTTCAGTCCATTCAGCGATCTACAGGTCGAAGGTGAGCTGGCTGAGAGTAAGCCGGAACATCCGGGGCGGTTTGCGCCGCTGTTGGGCATGCTCGCCGACGAAGCCGCCGGTGCTGCACACGGGATCGATTTTTTGCACCCTCGCGAAAGACCGACACCTCCGAGCCCATGGCGAAACCGCGGTCTTTACATCGGCCTTGGCGTGGCAGTTTGTGCTGTTGTAGCGATGGTTTTGGTGGTGAGCGGCATGAACATGGACGCCGAGATTGCCGACCTGCAAAAAGAATCACAAGGCCTGGAAAAAACGGTCGACAAAGCCAAGAAGAAAAGTGACGACGTGAATCGTGTCGAGGATTTCCTTCGTACGGACTACGCGTGGCTCGACGAGCTGAAAGAACTCTCCGATACGATGCCTCCGGCCGATGACGTTATTCTCACGCAATTGAATATGATCGCTATTCCAAGCGGCGGGCAGATTGCGCTGGATGGATACACTATGGAATCCAGCCAGATTGAAGACGTCCAGCGCGCCTTGCGAAGCGGCGGTCGTCGTGTTGTTCCCAAAGGCGGAGGCGTCGACCCGCGTCGTGATGAGTACAGATGGCAGTTTAAGGAATTGATCGTTCTACCGCTGAGAACGGATCTGACGGCCAACGTTGCCAAGCCAACCGCTGTCACGGTGGCACCCGAGTCGGAAACGCCAGCCGCCGAGCCAGTCAAAGAGTTGCCAGCCGAGGATGCGCCGCGTACGGAGCCTCCTGTAGACGAGCCCACCCAAGATCCTTCCGTAATTGAGCCCGACGATTTGGAGGCAGCTGTTCTGAACAAACCTGTCAACGAGACAGACCCAGTGGAGGCGCCGATCCAAGATTCGCCCACCACAGAGCCTCCTGTTTCGCAGGCGAAAAGCCCGGACGAACCGGCGGGCAAGCCAGCCGCCGCGGATGGATCACCGCAAGATCCACCGGCCACCGAGCTTCCAACGGTGGAAGTACCGGCAAGTGAAGATCCTCTTAAAAGTGACCCTCCAGCGAGCACTTCGCCATGACAAAACGTGAAAAAACCTTGGCTTTGCTGATTGGCGTATTAATTGTCGTCATGATCGGATGGTCGGCTTTCAGCCGAATCAGCGGTGCCTTTGACATACGCCGCGACACAATTGACCGGCTCGACGCCGAACTCTCTACAAAGAAGATGATTCTCACGCGGGGAACCCATGCGTCCCATCAGATCGAGGAATACGAGAAATCGTCTTTGCCCGGCGAGCCGACGCTGGCGCGTGCGTTGTATCAGGGATGGCTGATCAAATTGGCCGAAGAAAGAGTCAACATGGAAAAAGTCAATGTCGGGCAGCTTCCCAGCCGCCCGATCGGTGATGTTTATTACCAGCACGCGTTTTCCGTTAACTGCCAAGGCGATCTTCGTCAGCTGACCGATTTCTTGTACAAATTCTATAGTGCCGGATTCTTGCACCGGATCTCGCGCCTGCACGTCAATCCCGTGTCGAACTCAAAGCTCCTCACGTTGGCAATCACGGTCGAAGCGATCTCTTTGAACAAAGCGCCGAATGTCAAAGTGCTGGCGCCGCCCGTTTCGAACCGACTAGCGGAAGACGATCGTGAGACGTACATGAATTCGATTCTCTATCGGGATCTGTTTTCTCCGGCCAATAAGGCCCCACAACTGGCCTCCTTGGGGACGCAACGCGGAAACCCCGGACGCCCGGTGGGATTTCAGGCCAAAGCCAGCGATCCGGAAAATGATGACTTACGGTATGAGTTTGACGGTGAGGTTTTGGAAGGGGCTCGGATTAATGAACGGTCTGGTGAAGTCAGCTTGCCCCCATCGGAGAATGGTGAATATCAGGTTGCAATTCGCGTGACCGACGCCCGTGGTGCCAGCGATACCGCAAATGTCACGATTCGCATTGAGGACCCGGCGCCACCTCAAGAGCCTGAACCGGAGCCACCCGGTTTCGACCCAGCGACGCAAGCCGTTGTGACCGGAATAACGGATGCCTTCGGCCAACGAAAGCTCTTCATCACAGTGCGCACCGAAGGCATTATTCTGAAGTTGCGCGAAGGGGACACCGTCGAAGTCGGTACGGTCAAAGGCAAAGTCAAGCGGATTGGTGCCAATCAAGTCGAGATCGAGACCGACGACGGAGCATCGATTGTCATCAAATTGGGCGACAGTCTGGTGGACGACCGGGCATAACAGCCAACTGTTGCTTTGGTTAGTCACCACGTCGTGCGACGATGACCGCTTCGTGTCGGCCGTCCGCGAGCCACCCCTCTTCGTAGTGTTCGACATGCAAACCGGCGACCAGTGTGGGCAGTTCACCGTCATCCAATAGAAACGGAGCGGGCGGTTTCTCGTGGCGCTGGAGATTTGTTCGAGTTGGCTGCACAACAACCAGCTTGCCACGGGCAGCCAGAACCGCCGCGAAATCCGCAAACAAAGGCCGCCAGAGAAAATGGACTGAGACGATCAAATCCCACGGTCCACAGGGCAACGGTTCGTTTTGCAGGTCCGTTTGAATGGCATGGATGCTGCAGTTCGCCTGGCTGGCGCGATCTGCGGCAAGTTGCAGGCCGACATCAGAAACATCGGCCAAGGTCACGTCGAGCCCTCGCTTTGCCAACCAAATTGCATTTCGTCCCGCCCCACCCGCGACGTCCAACGCGCGTCCCGTCGTGGGCAAGAACCTAGCCAGATCCATGATCGCTTGGCTAGGTGATGCCGAACTGTGACTGCCCTCGGCGTATTTGTCGTTCCACCGCCCGCGGTCATTCATCGGCTTGGAGACCGACGCGGGTTATTTTGCCCGACGAGTCGATTGTGAAGACCGATTTTGCACGGGGGTCGGCGACGTAGAGCACGTCATCCTTGATTGCCAATCCGACGGGGCCGACCAGCGGTTCGCCGACGGCCAAGGCCACGGGCTTACCATCGGCGGCGATCTTCCA
>JASLRF010000058.1 GCA_030744095.1 Pirellulaceae bacterium
CCAACGTTTGCAATCACAGCTGGACGAGGCCAGACGTCGGATACAGGTTTTGGAGACTTCTCCGTACTATGACGTCATTCCGTTTGTGCGTTGAGTTGTCAGGCAGATTCCGGCCCTGCCGAGAATCGTTTCTTCGACGAATAGGTGTGGCAAGTGAAGTTGGCTCGAGAAGCTCGACGCATTGCTCAGTTATTGAAAACCTCGAAACAGCGAGTCGTCTTTGCGGAAAGCTGCACCGCTGGACTCGTCAGCGCGCAGCTAGCTGCCGTTCCGGGCATTTCGGATCTGTACTGCGGTTCGTTTGTCACCTATCGCAATCGGTCCAAGCAGGATTGGTTATCAGTCCCCGAAGAATTGCTACAGGACCCTGGACCGGTCAGTGAAATCGTGGCGAGCAAGATGGCGGAAAGCGCGTTGAAGCAAACTCGAGAGGCTGAAATTGCAGTTTCCGTTACCGGGCACCTTGGACCAAATGCGCCGAAACGACAGGATGGGGTGGTCTTCATTGGCGTGGCGATCCAAATGGCGGATGCGTCCAGACCCGGCATCGAAGTTTCGCGACATCACTTAAAAACGACCACACGACATGAGCGCCAGCGCGAGGCCGCTGGTTTGGTCTTGTCCAATTTGTCCCGCGTGCTCCGGCGCGGCGTCTGACAACCACCCGGGCCGTTGGCGCGTGCCAGCCTCGGCGAGTAGACAACGGTTACTTCGAGGCCTCCAGCGTCGGTTCACCTTCGATCCAACCCAGCGAACTCAAAAATCGATCCATGGCGGTGACCGTTTTGATGTAGGGGCGGTTGCCGTCTCGGCCATGATTGAAGAAACCGTGTGGCTGGCCTTCAAAAATCATAACTTCACACGCCACGCCTGCCTTCTTCATGGCAGCTTGAAAATCGTGCGCGGTCTTGACGGGGATCAGTTTGTCCGCCGAGCCCAAGAAGACCAATGCGGGCGGGTCGTCTTTGCTGACGTTGTGAAATGGCGAGAATTCAGCGTATCGCTTGCCAACTCGCGAGCTGCCCCAGCCACCCGGGCCGTTGTCGAACACGGCGTTGAACAGTACTTGGGCGTTCGACTTTGCGGAAACGGTGAGGTCGTCGTCTGGATCGTCTGATCCTTCGACCATCGCCACGAACGCCGCCAGATGTCCACCTGCGGATCCTCCGGCCGACGCGATGCGGTTCACGTCGATCCCCAACTCCTTAGAGTGGCTACGAACCCACCGCATGGCCGATTTGGCGTCGCGGCAGCAGGTGACGGGCGGCTCTTTCTTCTGGCGATCCAACAGCCGGTATTCAACTTGGATTGCAACCATGCCTCGGGTCGCCAAGTATTTGCTGTGTTCGGTGAATTGGCCGGGCGCTCCGCCTGTCCAGCCACCGCCGTGAAAGAAGACGATTGCGGGTCGCGTGTCCGTCGCGGACCAGTCCGCTGGCTTGGTTACATAGAGTGTCAGGGAACGTGTGCCTACGTTCTTGTAGACGTGTGGATCGCCGTCAGGTTTGGCCATGCATGGGACTTGAACGAGAAACATCAACGATATGCAGGCAAGCAGGCAAGAACGGCTCATACTGGGCGTCTCTCAAATGGGTTGTCAGGGTGTGTGTCCGAGTCCATGATACCAGTTCGGCAAGTCATGAGATAGCGCCACGGATCGGTACATCGCGCGATCAACCCCGAGGAAACTGTCGGCAGTATTCGAAAAGTGCCATCGAAGTTGCCGTCGCGACGTTTAGACTGAACGGGAGACCATAGACCGGGATCTCGACTGTTTCGTCCAGGATCTCCAACACCTCTTCGGTCAAGCCAAGTCGTTCGTTGCCAATCACCAATGCGGTGCGACGCGCGAAAGTGTACTCGTGCATGTTGCGCGAGTTTGTCGTCTGTTCGAGACCGACCAGCCGGAAACCGTCTGACTTCAGTTTCTTTAGCACGGGCGGGAGCGACCGCCGAACTTCGACCTTCATCTGTTGCTGGTCGACACGAGATATCTCAGGATCAATTTTTGGATTGCCACAGGCGATCAGATGCGTGACACCGCTGCAACTGGCGGCGCGAACAATTCGCGAGAGATTGACGTTGCTGCGAAACGGCGCGCAGACTAGCACTAATTCACGCGGCCGGTCCAGGCTGGCGAGCGGCTTGTGGCGCTGATGCGAAAATTCAGTCATCACGCCATCTTACAAACCGAAGCAGTGCTTAGAAATGATTGCGCGGTTTGCTACGCTTTTGCTTCGCCCCGCACGAACTCCACCGGCATTTCCGTGGCATCGTCCACACGATCGCGTCCCAGTACAACTTTCAGGACCGTTTTGATGACTTCATCCAATCGAGAGGGGCGAATGTGATAGAAGTTGTGTTTGCCGTCACGCCGCATACCGATCAGTCCGTTGACACGCAGCAGGGCAAGGTGATGGCTGACCGATGGCTGGCGCTGGCCAAGAATGCGACACAGCTCGAGCACATTCACTTCGTCCGCTTCACGGAGAATAAACAGGATCTTCAGTCGTGTTTCATCAGACAGTAGCTTGAAAATCGTGACCAGGCCCTTGATGCCTTCGCCTGCCTCCAACAGATTGTTCGCCGCTTCCTTGGTATCCGGGCTGCCTCCTCTGTTAGACTCTTCCACATCCGTTTCCTCTTCAGAAATCACAGCGGTCATCGGGTCATTCCGTTGAAAATAAAATACGCTGCACGCGCCGGCCCCAATATGTTGACCCTGCTGCAGGATTGATTAGTTGTGGGTTCATGTTGACGTGCAAATCACGTCAGCAACGGGCGAAACACCCAAAATGAAACACCGTGAACAGTAAGATGGGATCGTTCGTCTCTTGCACAGAGCGAAAATGCGACCGAACGGCGCACTGAATTACGAATTCCGCCTGTGGGATTGCTTGAATTGTAATCCACAGGCCACTCGAATGGAAATAGAGAGTCGGTGGAAATCAACCGATTTCACATTTTTGTCTGACGAAAGAGGTTCGCGCTGATATCTTCTGTGCCCTGCCATACATCTGCCTGGTGACCATTCTGAAGAAGATCATCTGACATGATCTACGAAGCGTACGTTCGCGTGGAAGTGGCCCCATGCTGTCGTCTCGCTGCGAGAAAGAAATCCAGGACAGCCAGAACTTGATCCTGCTGATCGGACCATGGCACGTAAATCCCGCGCAGGGTTGACAGCGGTGATGGCTCGGTATCACTTAACAGCCAAACGCCCCGGTGACGGGTTTCGTAGCGAGGAAAGCATTGCCAGGGAGTTCGCCAGCGAAAGACCAACGCCGACTGGATAATCCCCTTGGTCCCCAGTTCGAATGTCACTGGAAACCACAGTCGCCAGCAGGAAGACATCAACGTGGTGAAACAAACGGCACCCATTATCGAGTTTCCCGAAACCACTCCCGCTGCGACGCCAACGCCAGCAATACCCAGTCCCGCCAGCCAAACCTGCGGCCCCTCGTCGCGCAACGGCCACTGGACGATCCGTACCATTTCGGGCACTCGCAACCGTGTCGTGGCTTGGGCGGTGGAAGCACTGCTCATTCCAGTATTCTAATTAGTTGGCTTGATCGGTACATTGGCAAAAGAACGAAGATCGGCCAGTGATCTTCAGACGCAGCGCCTCAATCATCGCAGGTCTTCCAGCGACTTCATGGCAAACGCAACATGCAACGCCACGCCCAGCGGCAATGCATTTTCGTCGACCTTGAACTTCGGGTGGTGGACACTGTAAGTGGCGCCCTGATCTTCGTTGCGGACGCCAATCGCGACAAAGCAGCCAGGAACTTGCTCCGTGTAGAACGAAAAGTCCTCACCCCCCATCACCGGTGCCAACTCCTTAACGTGGTCTTCTCCCGTCAGCGCAGAAGCCAGTCGCCTGGCTACATCCCAGCACTCGGCGTCGTTCAACGTGGGCGGATAGTCGACGCCCGGAAAGATGGTACTGGCTTCACAACGATGTGCCGACGCGACCCCCGTGGCGATTTCGCGGATCCGTTGTTGGATCTGCTGCAGTGTCTCCATCGAGATCGCACGAATCGTGCCCCGCAATGTGATCGTTTCAGGAATGACGTTGTACGCTTCTCCCCCGTGAATCGTGGTAATGCTGACTACACCGGAGTTTAGCGGGTCGAGTTCGCGCGAGATGATGGTTTGCAGTTCAGTTACGATCTTGGCGGCGACCACAACGGGATCGACCGTCAAATGCGGCATGGCCGCGTGTCCACCGCGACCGTGAATTGTCATCTCGACACAGCCCGCCGCAGCTAAGAGGACTCCGGCGCGCGAACCAAAGCTGCCGACAGGCAATTGCGGCCACACGTGGAGCCCAAAGATCCGTTCGACGGCCGGATTCTCAAGGGCACCCTCGTCTCGCATTCGCTGGCCACCCGCTCCGCCTTCTTCCGCTGGCTGAAAAACCAGCTTCACGATCCCCTGGATGTCTGCTTCCCGCTCTTTCAACAAACGGGCAGCACCTAACAGCATGGCGGTATGGCAATCGTGACCGCAGGCGTGCATCTTGCCGGCAATTCCGCTACGAAACGAGACATCGGATTCCTCGTGAATGGGCAGCGCATCCATGTCGGCCCGCAACGCCACACACGGACCATCTCCGTTGCCTAACGTTGCCAATACACCGGTCTCAGCCAGCGGATGTTCGTAAGCGATTCCGAGCTCGTCGAGCGTTTGCCGGACCAACTCGCTCGTCTTGACCTCCTCGAACATCACTTCTGGAAAACGGTGCAACTGTCGACGGAGTTGCACGATCCAATTTTGAATTCCCAATGCGTCCTGGAGGTAAACGTGGCTGGGCATTCGATCAACCTTGCAACACCTTGTTTTGACAAATTGCCGGAACCTCGCTTCGCTTGTTCGCGGCCTACAAGTGTTCATTGTATGAAAATCAACAGGCTGAAAGGATACTCCTAACAATCATTTCTATCATGGTTTGCATCAACGTTATCTTCGCCCTTTGGGGCAGAAAGAACCGACGAACGCGCCACAAAGTGGCGCTGACCAACTAGTCGAGCTGTAAGGCGGGGCTGGATGTGCCCCCATTTCACTCGCTGAAGCGGGTTTGGTCTTTTTACGACACGTTTGAGTGCGTGGCCGGTAATCTTTCTTGATTTTCAGAATGTCGGGCACTACGCGGAAGAAGACGTCGATGATCTCTGCGTCCCATTGTTGGCCTGATCCGTCGCGCAGAATCTCTTCGGCCCTATTGTGCGGCATACCTTGACGATAGGGCCGATCGCTGGTCATGGCATCGTACGCATCGGCGACTGCCAAGATCCGTCCATCAACGTGAATGTCAGTGCCTGACAGCTCATCCGGGTAGCCACCTCCATGGAACTGCTCGTGATGGTGCAGCACACCGGGAAGGACGTACGTCAGCGGTTCGATATCGGCCAGAATGGCCCAGCCCTTGTCCGGATGCTGTTTGATTTCATCGAATTCTTCGGGCGATAGAGCACCCGGCTTGCACAAGACCGCGTCCGACACGCCGATCTTTCCTACGTCGTGCAACAGACCGGTCAAATACAGCCGTTCGCAGTACTCCGCATCGAACCCCAGTTCTTCGGCCAGACGCTTGCCGTAAAGCGCGACGCGTTCGCTATGACCGCGCGTATACTCGTCCTTGGCCTCGATTGCCGTAACCAAAGCTCGTACCACACTGACCACCATGCGCTCGCGCTCGCGGAGCAGATCCGTGTTGCGCGAGTGTGTCGCCAAAATGGTCGCCGCGTAGGACATGAGCGAGGCCTCGTGGGTTCCGAATTCGAGGAAGCTCAGGTTCCAGTCATGACTACGGTCGTCGCCTCGTTCATCCATTCGATTCAGCGCCAGCAGCCAGCCGACCGTCTCATCCGTGTTGACAATTGGAACCAGGACAAGTCCTTCGACGCCAGGATACTGACCGACATTGGCGGTTTCGTGAAAGTCGTTTATTACCACTGGCTGGACAGCGCACGCCTCTCGAAATGCCTGGACGAGGTGACTACAGGTCATGTCGTCGATCGTTCGCGGCCCGCACCAGGCCATTGGTCTGGGAGGCAGTTGTGGATCGCTCGGGTTCGCTTCCAGCAAGACCGCGCAGGTGGCTTCACAGAGTGGTCGCAAAGTAGGCAACATGGCTTCGGCCATGGCCTTCAGGTCGAATGACCGATCCGAAACGTCAAGCAATTCGGCGATCGTGCGCAGGAAAAACAGCTCTTCACTGTCGTTCGTTATCTGTCGCAACAGCGCGCGATTCTCGTTGGCCAGACGATCGTTGTTTGTTTGGCGTTCGACATCTCGTAAGAATAGTTCCGCGAGATTTCTCACAATCTGCTCGTTGGCACCAGAGATCTTGCCAACGGCGACAATGCGTTTCTGCCGATCCTGCCTGGACTGACGTACGGCTTCAAGCGTCTCGGGTGTCATCGCAGCATCAAGTGTATTGAACGATTGAGCTGAATACGGCGGCGAAAGCGGAATTGCCAGCCACACGTCGGCCGTCGTCTCAGCTGGTATCGTCCGCGGTTTGTCGCCACGCGGATCGTGGGATGTTAACAGGTCAACCGGTGGATGTTGCGGGGCATGGACTTCGTGGAGATCGTCGCCAAACTGCCGGCAGTCGTCGTTGGCACCGTCATCAAGTAGCCGCCACGCGACGTCGTGGGTCCACAATCGAAATGGTTCGCCGAACGTTGTTAGGAGGGCTTGGCACGTCCGATCCATCCACTCGAGATGAACAGTTTCCCATGTTGATCGGTTGGCGGTGTTGGTGATCAATGTGTCGGTCTTCCGCTGTGATTGCCCGTCGCCCCAAAAAAGTGCGGCGAAGAAATGCAGACGTTGTCGAGGGAACCCGCCTTAGCAAGCCTAGGTCACGCCAGGGGCATGTCAAAACGTCGACTTTTGGATGGGCGCAACTGTGACAATTGACACGGTTGTTCGCAACGAATTTTTGGGACAGGCCAGGGGGTGCGGCCGGCACAACCGGTGTCGCCGATCCTGGCGACCCGCTCCAGGGCGCGACCGTAACGAATACCACGAAAACAAGGGATAATCGGGTGAGCAAATCTTGCGAATTCACGTCGCGAAAGGCATAAATGGTTGCATGGGCAATTGGGGCAGAGTAGCATGATGGGCTGTAGGTTTGACGGCGGGTGCCAGAACAGGCCAAGCCCACCCCGTGACGTCTGAAAACCAACCACGCCATTGGCAGCCAACCAAATCACCATGTTGCGCTGGAACGATCCAGACCGGAGGCTCACTGCGATGTTAAGAACCACTCGACGAGTTGTACAAGTTTGTCTGATTTGGACAGTTGTTGTGCTGCTGTCTTTCGACACGGCGCTTGCCTGTCGATTATTTCGCCGTCGCGTTCGCCGCGTTCGCTACTATCCACGGGTGATGATGGTAACGTCATCGCCTTCGGATGCAGACGCCGATAACAATGCTGGCGGTGCTGCTGCCGGCGGTGCACCGACCGAAGGTGCGGGTGAAGGTGATACCACGCCCGAGCCGAAACCGGAACCTGCACCTGAACCTGAGCCGACACCCGAACCCGCGCCTGAACCTGAGCCGAAACCGGAACCCGCGCCTGATCCAGAACCGAAACCGGAACCCGCGCCCGAACCTGAACCGAAACCGGAACCAAAAC
>JASLRF010000059.1 GCA_030744095.1 Pirellulaceae bacterium
GAACGTCCACTCATCTGTTTTGAATACGGGATATCTCCATGAGGAATTCATTCATGCTTTCAGGTTCATCTAGAATGTCTACTCTGCACGGTCAGAGTACCGCGGCATCTGCGCGAGGACTAATGCTCCTCGGCAGTCTGATTCTCGCCTGTACGGCACACGTGGCGGCCGCCAAGCCCAACGTTGTCTTAGTGATCACGGACGATCAAGGGTACGGCGATCTTAGCTGCCATGGCAATCCGATCTTGAAGACACCGAACATTGACGCGCTTTACCGTGAATCCGTGCGGCTAGTGGACTACCACGTAGCGCCAACCTGTTCGCCCTCGCGTGCTGCTCTTCAATCAGGCCATTGGACCGATAGGACGGGAGTTTGGCACACGATCATGGGTCGGTCGCTGTTACGGGAAAATGAAACAACGCTGGGACAGGTCTTTGCCAATGGTGGGTACGCTACCGGCATGTTCGGAAAATGGCATCTGGGCGACAACTACCCTTACCGTCCGGAAGACCGTGGCTATCAAGAGGTGATGCGCCACGGAGGTGGAGGTGTCGGACAGACGCCTGACTATTGGGACAACGCTTACTTTGATGGTGCCTACTTTCACAATTCCAAGCCTGAAAAGGTCGAGGGCTTCTGCACGGACGTTTGGTTTGACTATGCCACTCGGTTTATCAAGAAACAACAGGCAGCGAATCGTCCGTTCTTCGCCTACATCTGCACAAACGCGCCGCACGGCCCGATGCACTCACCTCCAGAGGCAAGCCAACCGTACGAAGATTTAGGTACAAATGTCGCCAACTTTTTTGGCATGATCGCCAACATCGACAAGAATGTGGGACGGTTGCGCGCATTCCTGCAAGCGCAAGGCTTGACTGAGAATACAATCTTTATCTTCACCACGGACAACGGAACGAGCAGCGGAGACAAAGTCCACAACGTTGGTATGCGTGGAAAGAAAGGAAGCGAGTACGATGGTGGTCACCGCGTTCCGTTCTTCATTCACTGGCCCGCCGGCGACTGTATGGGTGGTCGCGACGTTCGCCCAATCACAGCACACGTGGACGTGCTGCCCACCTTGATCGATCTTTGCGGCATCCCAGCGCCGACTGGGATCAAGTTCGATGGTCGCAGCATTCGTCCGCTGCTGCTCGGCAGCAGATCGGCTGCTGAACTGTGGCCGGATCGAATCCTGGTGACGGATTCGCAACGGGTCAAAGACCCTATCAAATGGCGAAAGAGCTCTGTGATGACGACCCGCTGGCGACTGATCAACGGAAAGCAGCTGTACGACATTGACACCGATCCGGGTCAACAGCGAGACATTGCCGCCTCAAATCCTGGTATCACCAAGAGACTGCAGGATTTCTACGAAGCCTGGTGGGCCGAACTGGAACCGACCTTCAACCAAGATTGTGCCATCTACCTAGGCCATCCGGCTGAAAATCCAGCTCGCCTGACCTGCCACGACTGGATCACCACTGGTTCAACGCCGTGGAACCAGGCATCCGTGCGAAATGCTATGGGCGGTAACGCGAATACGGGTTTTTGGAATGTCAAGGTTGTGACAGATGGCGACTATGAAATCCGTCTCCGTCGCTGGCCCGAAGAAGTTGGCGCCGCGCTAGATTCCGCGTTGCCGCCGGGAGACGACGTTCCGGGCGCTCGACCATTTCGCGCACGCCCTGGCAGGAAAGTCGACGTTGTCAAGGCGACGCTGCAAATCGGTGATCAGCAGGTCGTGCACGACGTAGCACCGGATTCGGACGAAGTCCTGTTCAAGCTATCACTGAAAGCGGGAGTATCGAGAATGAGTGGCAGATTCGTGCTGGCCGATGGCATGACGATTGGAACTTATTATGCGTACGTCAAGAAACTCTGAGCACCCGTCATTGTGCGATCAAGACTTCCAGGAATGAACACAACCTACAGCCATTAACATCACGTCAGGAAAAAGGAGCCCAACATGGATGCAAAGACCGCAATCAAGTTCGCCATCGATATAGGAAACAAGATCTCGACAGCATACTTAGGCGATTTGACCGATGACGAAATGATGCATCGCCCACATGCGGACTGCAATCACATCAAATGGCAGATGGGTCATCTCATTGCTTCCGAGCACAAGATGGTCGACGGCGTCGCGCCAGGATCCATGCCTCCCTTGCCGGAAGGCTTCGCTGAAAAATACACCAAAGAAACAGCTGGTTCAGACGACCCTGCCGCATTCGATTCAAAAGAAGAATTGATGCGATTGTACGAACAGCAACGGGCTGGCACGTTGGCTGCCCTAGAACAGACGGATGCCGATCAACTCTCGGACGCCGCGCCCGAGTCGATACGCGCTTTCCTACCTACCGTTGGATCGGTCTTCAGTATGCAAGGCGGGCATTGGATGATGCACACCGGACAGTGGGCGGTGATACGCCGCCAACTTGGGCGTGCACCGCTGTTCTAAGAACGCGGCTGTGACAAAGCTCGACGTCCGTTGTTTGCCTACTGCGGATCAAACTGCTGTGGCAGCGACCGGTCGTTACGTGAAACTCAACTCTTCTTGGACCGCGCAGGCAACGCTTGGGTTTCGTTGGTAGACGAATCTCGTAATTCGTCGCGAACGATGACATACTCCGATGGCGCTTGAATGCCCAAACGAACTCCACCACCGGCGACTTTCACCACGGTAACCGTGATGTCGCCGTCAATGATTAAGCTCTCTCCAATCTTTCGGGTAATAACAAGCATGTCTTCGTGCGAGTCAGTGAGCCGATCGAACCACTCCCCCTGAAGGGCGCTGCGAATGATAGCACTGGCAAAAAATGGATGCAA
>JASLRF010000060.1 GCA_030744095.1 Pirellulaceae bacterium
TGTGCGACTGGTGACGCTCGTGGCCGCAGCATTGAGGTTGCTGGCTGATTCGTTTCCTGACGACCAACCGTACCATTGCGCGATGACCGATTGTGTGCCGTCCAGAAATGCTTGCCGGCAGGCGTGGCGTTGGATCTTACCGCTAGAAGTCTTGGGCATTGAACCGAATCGAACAAGTACAATTCCGTCGGGCGGCAATTCATGTTCGCGAGTGACATTGGAGCGGATAGCGTGGATCACATCCGACCAATCCTTGCGTCGAGCACGCTCGACTTCGCTCATCACGATCAAGCATTCGCGCCCGTTCAAGTCAACGGAAAATGCCGCTGCCGCCCCAGCTTGCAATCGCGGGGAGGTCGTTTCGACGGTCATCTCGATGTCTTGGGGATACCGATTAACACCCCGCACGATGATCAGATCCTTCAGGCGACCGGTGACAAACAGCTCACCACAGTCCATAAAACCCAGGTCGCCCGTTCGCAAGTAGTTGTTGCCGTTAGGACCGACCAGCTTGGCGCAGAATGTCTCTTCCGTCAGCTCTGGCTTGTTCCAATACCCCACACCAACACTCGGGCCTCGAATCCAGATTTCACCCACCTGATGATCAGGCAGACGTTTGCGGCTCTCCGAGTCCACGATGATGACTTCCCCGCTCGGCAAGACGTGTCCACAGCCAACCAGCTCGCGTGACCCCTCTTCATCCTCCAACGCCGCAACGACACGATGCTCGTCCAAAGCCGGACCGTCAAATGCTTTGATGATTGGTGGATCTTCAACGGCTGCGCCCGTTACGATCAACGTTGTCTCCGCCATGCCATAGCACGGAAAAAACATTTCTGGACGAAAGCCAGCCTTGGCAAAGCGTTTCGTGAATTTCCTCAGCGTCGACGGTCGGATCGGCTCGGCACCATTGAAGGCCACTTGCCAGGTACTTAAGTCGAGCCCCTCTAGTTCGTCATCCGTGATCTTGTCGGCGCAAAGATCATAGGCGAAGTTCGGGCCGCCGCTGATCGTCGCCTGGTATCTGGTGATGGCTCGGAGCCAGCGGACGGGTTTTTGCAAAAACGAAAGTGGCGACATCAATACGCTTGGCCGACCGTAGAACACGGGATTCAAGACGCCGCCAACCAGTCCCATGTCGTGGTAGGTCGGCAACCAGTTCATACCCACGCAGTCGCGCGAAGGCTGAAATGACACCGTGATGACGTGGCAATTGGCGATAATGTTGGAATGCGAAAGCACGACTCCCTTGGGAGTTCCCGTGGAGCCCGACGTGTATTGCATGACAGCCATCGCGTCCGAGGCAAGTTCTGGGCGTGTCCAGCCATCAGCCTCTGCCTCATCGAGTTGATCGGTGGCGATCCAGTTGGCACGTCGCAATGTGGGCGCTTCGTCCAGCATGCCCGGTGTACGCTCCAACACGCTTTGCACCGTCAGCGCTGCTTTGGCCCGCGAGTCTTCGGAAATGGCTTCAATCCGAGCCATGTATCGATTTCGACGCGGCGGATAGGCGGGCACGGCGACAGCTCCCGCATACATGCATCCGAAGAAACCGACGACAAAATCAAGCCCGGGCGGAAATAGCAAGAGCACGCGTTCACCGTGCATCCCAAGATCAGTTAGTCGAGCAGCAATCGCTCGTGCGCGGCGATCCAGCTGCGCGTACGTGAGTTGCAAGTCCTCAACCTCACCGTCCATTTCACCGTCTGTGAAGTAGAACGCCACTTCAGACGGCAACTGTTCTGTCCAATACTCAAGGCACTCAGCGAGGTTGTTGGAGGGTGAGTAGGGGGAGAAATATCGCTCGAGATTCACGTTTCTTGCTTCTCCGAAAAGTGATTTAGCGCCGCACGATTGGCCGCATCGTATCCATCAAGATTCAATCGGCACGTGACCAGCCAAAAAGTGAAACTCCTGTGCCGCGCAGGCAGCACCCCGCGAAATGGTAGACTCGGTCCTTGAGATTAACATGGAAAACGAAGAACATCAAACGACCTATCGCCGATCCGGCCGGAGGATTCCATTCAGTTTCGCTATGCTCGGAACGACCCATATACCTTCTCACCGGTCACAGCCGAGCGATATTGGATCATGTTGGAAAACACGCTTGGGCCGATTGTAGAAAAGACGTGCGGTCATGCCGATTGTTGGTATGACACCGCTGGGCATCGCCCAGTCGCGGGGTGCGGCCCAGCAAGCACGACGACTCCGCTGCCACGCGACGGTGACTTGTTGGCCTCGAGCGACACTGACCATCCCGTTATTCGACAGTCAGTGCCAGACTCTCTGAATGGCTGTTGAACTCCGGAGCGTACATACACTCAATGGCAGCGAAGCCTGTCTGATATTGGCCTCGATGTTGGACACGCACTGAGTATTCAAAGACATACGTTCCTTTGGGCAGGTAATCGATAAAGAAGTGGCTCGCCGTATCTCGCGTCGATTCGTAGTGATACAGGCCGTCCTGCAGTTTGTAGCGCGAAAGCACGTTGACCGGTTCGGTGCCACTGCCACGATAGTCCTTCAGGTGCACGTATTCCATGTCGCGGTCGGTGCGAAGTACGACACGCACCACCAGCTCGTCACCAACTTGTATTGGCCCGTCGACTTGTTCCAGAACGGGGCCCTTTTTCGAGGGGCGCTTCGTGTACAGCTGCTTCGTTAGCTGCAAAGGCGTGCCGTCGTAGGCCGTGACTTTGCTCATGTCCTCGAGATACTGCCAGTGAACGCTTCCCCAGGCAACGCCTTCGTCGACCTTCTTGACGGTGATGCGGCCTTGATTGGGCGTGATCTCGCCGTCGGCAAACCGCTGTTCGTAGAAGCCGGTCCCCGCCTCGACGCTTTGGGGCTCGACCGTTTCGTCACCGAGCGTCACTTGGACCAGTGCGTCGGATGTCAGCAAATCGTTGCCTCGCAACAGCAAACCGTAAACTGCGTCGGCAGTCGCCTTGGTCGTCTTCCAGTCCTGTGTCTGTTTTTGTTTGAGCAGCCAGACCTTGCAGTCCTCGACCGCCCTCTGATCATTCATCACCTCGTCAAAGGCCTCGATCATCATGGCCTGCGTTTCGATCGGAGCTCGATACCACCACCACGATCGCTCGGTGTCACGCCAAAACATGCCTAGTTCGTCGTTGCTGACAGAACGTTCCTTCAGTGACGCCATGATGCCCCGCGGGGTCTGCAGGTCGCCAAACCGTTTCAGTGCGACCGCCAAATGTCCATGTGACTGACGGTGGGCCAGTTGCAACCAGTAGTTGCGGGCCTGGCTTTGCCAATAGCTGACGGCTTCACGATGCGCAGCGACGATCGGCTGGTCGTCCAAGAAGAAGCTGCGTCCGTACAGATAGAATGCGATCTGGGTGGACAGATGGTTTTCGTCTTTGTCGCGATGGGCCAAAATATCCCGATAGATCTTGTCAGCCCAGGCATCCAGTCGCCGCAGGGACTTTACGGCGGGTGCGACGTCCACATCGGCTCCCAAGTGACGCAGGCGACCGAATCCCGTCGTGATATACAGCGTGATGTAG
>JASLRF010000061.1 GCA_030744095.1 Pirellulaceae bacterium
TGGGCGCATCGAAGCCTGCCTGACAATTACGCAACACGACCTATGCAATCCCAGGCGGTGTTTGTTTTTTGCGGTCATATTCGAGCTCTAAGTCTTGGCATATTCACAGCCTAGGTCATCTCCGCTGTTCGCGTTGAGGTCCCTGTACGCCGCTTTGGCACGACCATTGCATTATCGCCGAGTGAAACCGGCCGCGTGCGCCATTCAGCCCGTTCGAGACGATCTGGCGACTTGCGAGCCACCCAGACATCCTTCTGACAAAGGCGAGAAAAAATAATGAACTGGTCCACACTGAAACGAGCCGTGCCCATCGGCTCGGCAATGACGTTACTATTCCTCCCCGGGATCGCGTTGGCGCAGGACGCGGCCGAAGCCGCACCAGAATCGGCATTATTGGCCGATGTCGACACCTTGTGGGTTTGTTTAGCGGCCTTTCTAGTCTTCTTCATGCAGGCGGGATTTGCCTTGGTCGAATGTGGATTCACACGTGCCAAGAACGCCTGCAACATCATCATGAAGAACGTGATGGACTTCTCCATCGGCACGATTGCCTTTTGGCTGGTTGGCTTCGGTCTGATGTTCGGTGCCACGAGCACCGGTTTTTTTGGTACCACGAATTTCTTGTATGACGCTGGATCGAACAACTTCAATTGGGCATTTCTGATCTTTCAGACGGTTTTCTGTGCTACCGCCGCCACGATCGTAAGTGGTGCAATGGCGGAACGTACCAAGTTCATCGGGTACCTGTGCTACACGATCGCCATCACCGTGATCGTCTATCCGATCTTCGGTAGCTGGGCATGGGGCGGTTTGCTTGACGGCGGGGGGTGGTTGGAAGGCCGAGGGTTCTTGGACTTCGCGGGTTCGACCGTCGTGCATTCGGTCGGTGGCTGGTGTGCACTGGCCGGTGCGATCGTGATTGGTCCCCGATTGGGAAAATACAGCAAAGACGGTAAAACGCAGGCAATTCCAGGTCACAACATTCCGCTCGCCGCATTGGGTGTGTTCATTCTCTGGCTCGGATGGTTCGGTTTCAACCCTGGCAGCACGACGGCCGTTGGCGGCGGTAGCTTCGCTTACATCGCTGTAACGACCAACTTGGCCGCTGCCGCCGGTGCGGTTGCCGCGACGATCGCCTCTTGGGTCCTGTTCAAGAAGCCGGATACATCATTCGCCTTGAATGGTGCACTTGCCGGTCTGGTTGCCATTACCGCTGGTTGTGACGCGATGTCACCCGTCTTTGCTGTGATCACTGGGTTTGCCAGCGGCCTGCTGGTGGTTGGATCGGTGATGTTCTTCGACAAGATCAAGATCGACGATCCAGTCGGTGCAATTTCAGTGCACGGTGTCTGTGGCGCCTGGGGGACGTTGGCGATAGGACTGTTCCACACCGAACTTGGACTGCTAGTTGGTGGTGGAACAGCCCAGATTGTGACTCAGCTTATCGGCATCGGTGCCGCGTTTGTCTGGGCTTTCTTTGTGAGCCTGGCCATCTTCCTGGTGATCAAATACACGATTGGATTGCGAGTTAGCGAAGCGGAGGAGATGGAAGGCCTGGATGTTGCGGAACACGGGATGCACGCTTATCCAGCCCATCTGATCACCGAGGGGCATACGGGATCGCCCTTGGCTCCCGCGATGGTCTCGATGCCAAGCAGCCCTGCAGTCAGCCCCGTGACGAATCCTAGTCCCGAAGGGGCGTAGCGATTTAAGGAAACTTCGGCTCTTGCCTGGGCCAGAAGGATACCCCAAATGGCTCGGACAAGCGTCCGCCTCGCTTGTCCGAGCTGGGGTCTTTTCTTGGCCGTCTTCCTGCCGGTGTCATGCGTGATGGCCTTGCTGGTCGAGGCTGATGGGACTAGAAAGCTTGTATCAGGTTTTTCTTTACGAATACGACAAGTTTCCGACCATAAGGAGACTAAGCAGTGTTCGATCTATTATTGTCCTCTTTCGCTCCGCGAAAGCACGCTCCTT
The DNA here is from genome assembly GCA_030744095.1 of Pirellulaceae bacterium. Next base: position 1,975 of record JASLRF010000061.1, read on the forward strand.
TCGCGGAGCGAAAGGCGACTATCGGACAGTAATTCCTCGGACAATCCTAAGTTGCAATCTCATCCGGAGCCAATGCGATGAAGTTGATCATTGCGATCATACAGCCCAACAAGCTGGAAGACGTGAAAGCGGCCCTGACGGACGTCGAGGTGTTTCGTTTGACGGTGATGGATTGTCAGGGGTTCGGTCGACAAAAAGGGCAAACTGAGGTCTACCGCGGCCATGAGTTTACGGTCAACTTGTTGCGTAAGGTCCAGTTGCAGATTGCTGTCAACGAAGAGTTTGTGGAGCCCACTGTCGAAGCGATCATGAAAGCCGGCCGCACTGGCGAAAAGGGCGAGATTGGCGACGGCAAGATCTTCGTCGTGCCGATGGACGATTGCATCCGCATCCGAACCGGCGAACGCGGACCAGACGCCATCTAAAGCGCATACCGCCTTACGGATCGTACGCTTCGTTAAACGGATTTTTCCCGCGTGGCATCCATTTGCAAAGCGCGAGTCCTAAGCCGTAAAGGCCTGTGAGCGGCACAGCCAGTAGCAGCATGCTCCATGGGTCCGACGGCGTCAGCAGCATCGCGATGACGAAGATCACCAGAATTGCCACCCGCCATTTCTCGATGTAGGTTTCGATCGAGATCAGCCCAATCCGATGAATAAACAGCATGACCAAGGGAAGTTGAAAGGCGATGCCGAAACCAAGCGGCAAGAACAGCACGAAGCTGATGACTTCGCTGATCCGCAAGTCTGGTTCGATATTGAGCAACCGGGCAAAGCTGAACAGAAAGGACAGCACTGGACCAAAGACAAAGAAAAATGCCAATGCCGCGCCTGACAAGAACAGGATCAGGCTGAATGGCAGGTAGAGATGCACGTACTTCTTTTCGTGAGGGTAAAGACCCGCAGCGACGAAAATCCAAATCTGATAAAATACGTACGGGCTGGAGAGAAGAAGTCCCGCAACAATCCCCGCTTTGACCCAAATCATGAAGCTCTCATGCGGGCTCAAAGACGTCAGTCTTGCTTTGGCTGGCCTCCAGATTCGGATCTTGATCATATCCGGTAGCGGGCTCGGTAGTTTTTCCGCTAGCAGCGTTTCCATCTTCTTGTAGTTATTGGAATCGCCACTAGACGATGCCGGTGCCGCTGTGTTGACGGGATCTGTCTCGTTGCCACTGCCGGCGTCCGTTGCAGGTCCGTCATTTAGCCGCGCCAGCAATTCGCGTTCGAGGTAGACTTCGTCGAAAACAAACGCCGAGTCTTTTGCAAACCTCATCATTTGTTCGTCGAGTTTGTTGCCATACAATCCTTCTAGTTTGTCTTCGGCGAGTTCCGCGTAGTGCCTTCCCAACGCTTCGATCAGCGGTTTTTGAATGATGGCGACAACGTGATTCGCGAAGATCAAACCGACGATCGAACCCAGGGTCAGACCGATCAACGCTCGAGTAAGTGAAACCCTCAACTCCTCGAGATGGTCGCCGAAAGTCATCGTGGTGCCTTCAAACAGGTCTTCTTGTGGCTGCTTTGCCATGACATGCCTCGTGTTTTGAAATACAAAGGTGGCAGGGAAACGAGTCGGGGAGTCGGAAGGCACCGTCGCAATGTGTCGCGGCGAGCGACAGGGCGCGGCGAAGACTCGAATACCGGCAAGCCGGTTCGATGTACGGTCAAAGCTGCCGTACCAGCAAAGAAGGCGAGGGGACACCCGCCCCAGCCGAATCCCATCATATCACTCGCGGCAACGCCATTCAACCGCACGCGTTGAAAGCCGCCCGGACTCCGCCGGAAATATTGCAATGTGCTTACCCGCTTCGCGTTAGCTGCAGGTTCTTTTCATGGCGGGTTGCCACAATATTGCCGGGAAGGGTCCGCTTTTTCGCAATCGGCTCTTGCTGCATCATGGCTGCAAGCTGATTCCAGTGGTCGAAGCCCATCTCTTGCTGGGGCCAATCCAGGTTCTTCCACAACACGATCAGGACTTCCCGCAGAACGGCGGGTGGAAACGCTGCTAGGGGTTGGCAGCAGATCTGAACTTGATCCGGACTTCGTGTGGAGACGCATCGATCAAGCAGATCGATGCACAACGACTGGACGACTTGCTGCGAATCCGCAGCCAGGGTTCCCAGTTGCAGGAGGGCACGGCGGACCTGCGGGTTATAGCTACGTGTCAATTCAGGTAGCAATTCCGCACGAATGCGATTTCGCGTAAAACGTGGATCCCGATTGCTCGAGTCCTCTCGAAACGGCTGCGGCAGCGATTCCAAGAACTCAATTACTTCGCTACGTGTGAACGCCAGGAGCGGTCGCAGCATCGTGATCCCAGTCGCCAGCACGCGGGTTCGGGGAATGCCGCCCAGTCCACCGATTCCAGTGCCTCGGACGATTCGGTGGAGGATCGTCTCGGCTTGATCATCCGCGGTATGCGCCGTCGCGACGAATCTAGCCCCCTGTGTTTTGGCAACTTCTTCGAAAAATGCATAGCGCGCCGCCCGGGCGGTCGCTTCGGACGTGTCGGCAACCTCGGTCAGTTGTGCAGCGGTCGAACCGACCTCGAGAGGCAATTCGAGGCAGTCACATAAGGCGCGTGTGAAAGTCTCATCTGCGCTGGACGCGCTTCCCCTCAGACGGTGATTGAAATGGGCGACCACGAGCCTGCCTGGGCCATCGGCCCGCAGATCTGCAAGCCCCCGCAACAGCGCGACACTGTCAGGACCGGCGGAAACGCACACGACTACGGTCAAGTCCCGCCATTGCTGGGGATTCCACGCTGCCTTCAGTTTGCCGAGAAAAGGGTGTGTCATAATCCGTCTGAGCGAACTGCGCACCAGCTGGTTCCGCGTAAAAACAGGCCCAGGCAGGGGTGAGCGTCCGCAAATGGTTGCAGTTTTTCGGCACTCTGCTACGATACGGTTGGCTGGCAGGGCTCGTGGCCAAAGGACCCATAGCCAAGCAAGCCACTATTTTACCACGAAACCATTGCGGCGCGTTCTAGGCCAAGGCCAGCCGCGAAACAGCTCATTCGATTTTTAGCACACCGGTCCGGAACTGGTACAACCATCCTGTTTTTTTGAGCCGTCACTGAGATGCATCTTCTGTTGATCATCCTGCGATTCTTCATCGGGCGCGGCAATCCCAGCTCGAATCGGATTCGCGCCATTGCCGTGCGGTCTGATGGGAGCACTTTTTGTGGTCCCGTTCACCACCGCTGTGGGCGAGGAAATGTAGCAGGTTGGCTAGGACTCTACCTCCCCATCTCCCCGAAGCTCGTTCGACAGTCGTGGGTATCCAGACATCACAATCGTTGGCTTCAGATATTGGGGAAGCAAGTTAGGTCGATTTGTTCCGGCGTCATAAAACGTTTCCGTTGCGCAACGATCGCAAGAGACTGAATTCGCAACTGTTCTTGTATCCACGTTGCCCGCCAGAATCGGCCGGCTGACGTTCGCCAGACGCACCGCACTTCCGACAAACCGAGGTGCGTTGGTGTTTGATACGACGACGATTCTCATCATTCTAGTCACAGCCATTGTAGTCGCGGGGTTGACGGTGGTTGCCGTTAAGGG
>JASLRF010000062.1 GCA_030744095.1 Pirellulaceae bacterium
CTTGGAAAATTGCCGGAACGATGTCATCGATGGCGCAGCGAAAAATCTCGATCTTATTGAGAGATCCTTCATCATTCGTCTGGCTTCAGCTGGTCCAGCCAATACGCCTCGTCGTCGCGCCGGTACACCATGAAACGGCCCAGGTTGGCCGGGTCCTTTGCCTGGTGATAGCGAAGATAGATCCGTCGATCGTCGATCGCCAGGACCTCGACCTTGCCCGTTTCATGGGACAGGCAGAACCGCGCGCGGCGTGCCAGGCCTGATCCCTGACGGATTGCCTTTTGGAAGATCGTCCACCCTCGTACCAAGGGAACTTCATACGGCTCGTTGCCCGCAGTCGGTCGGCCTTGAAACAGGTAGTAAGGCGGGCAGCCAATGAACGACAACTTGCTGTACATCTCCGCCAGCACATCTGCGTCGTCATTAACGCCTTTGATCAGCGGACATTGGTTGGCACAAATGACGCCATTTTCCAGACAGCAAGCGATTCCGTCGACCGCCTCTTCGGTAAGTTCCCTGGGATGGTCGAAGTGTGCCATCAGGTAGATTCGTTTCTCGGCCGTCGAATAAGTCCGAAAGGCCGATTGCAATTCAGGGTCTTCAAGTATGCGCCAGGGATCAAACGCGGGCATTTTCGAGCCGATCCGAATGATCTTCACATGCGGGATGTCGCGTAACTGGTCGAAGATATCGGACAGGCGGCGAACGCTCATCAAAAGCGGGTCGCCACCCGTTAGCAGGACATTCGTCACCTCCGGATGCCGACTGATGTACTGGATTCCCAACGACACATCGTTCGTGACTTCATCGTTCTCGTCCATGAAAAGCCGCTTGCGGAAACAATAACGGCAATACGCACCGCAAACTTCATTACACAACAGTAAAACCGTATCAGTGTATTTGTGCTGAACACCCCGCGCGACCGTCACAGACTCCTCGTTGCTCGCGTCCAGCTGTCCCCACTCGCTAAGCTCTTCCTGTCGCGGAATAATCAACTGCTTGATCGGATCGAGCGGGTCCTTCCAGTCAATCAGACCCAGGTAGTAGTCATTCGCGCGAAAGACATACTGCTGCGACACTTTTTCCAGAAGCGCTCGCTGGTCAGCGGGGATCCCCGCGATCTGAGAAACCGAGCGAATGTAGCTGACGCCGCGTTTTCTCCGTCTTCTGACAATCGGGAGTGTCTCAGCCACAGGGCCGTTGTTTTCGATTGTAGACATGGTTTCCCCCCTGTTTAAAATCGCGCCTGCTTCCGACACGCACGGACGATTCCGCGTGCGCTAAAATCCGTCCGAGACCACAATTGAGACCGCTGCCAGATCGGCTAATAAGATCGTGGCTCAGCCCGAGACCGCGTTGAAGGCGGCCAGGGCGAACCCGTGGGATAAGACCATCTTACGCGAACAACGGAAGAGGATAAACCAATGACCCCAAAAGGCGACCCCATCGCATCGCGTAACATGCATGGACGTAGGCACTTAAAGACATCAAAAGCAAATCACCTGAATCCCCTCTTATGGGTTGGCATTATCCCTCGGTGTACGAAATGGGACAACTCTGCGGAAGTCTGATGGATGACGAATTGCGACCGTGATAAGCTAGCACGCATGGACCAGAATCCTGCCAGCCGGGCAGCGACATGGAAGCTCGCGTCGCGCAGCCTCTCGTTTTCAGAAATGCCCCTTCTCATGGGGATCATCAACGTTACGCCTGACAGCTTTTCCGATGGCGGAAAGTTCTTGTCACACCATGCTGCCGTCGAACATGGGCTGCAGTTGGTTGAGCAGGGGGCAAATATCCTGGACATTGGTGGGGAGAGCACCAGACCGTACTCGATGCCAGTGAGTGAAGACGACGAATTACGGCGTGTGCTCCCAGTCATCGAGTCGCTTTGCGAGCAAACTCAAGTCGCGGTCTCCGTCGACACCTCGAAAGCTCGCGTGGCGCGGGAGGCCGTGGCGGCGGGGGCCGAGATCATTAACGACGTAACCGGGCTGCAGCGCGATCCTGCCATGCTGCCCGTGGCCATCGACACGAAATCCGGCGTTTGCGTGATGCACATGCAGGGGACTCCTCAGGTAATGCAGGATAATCCTTCGTATACCGATGTTGTGTTGGAGATCGACGGCTATCTGCGTGACCGACGCGATGCGTTGATCTCGGCCGGAATTGATCCGGAACGGATCTGTCTGGATCCCGGAATTGGTTTCGGAAAGTCCCACGAACACAACTTAACGTTGCTGGCAAACTGCCATCGCCTTCACGGTTTGGGGCACCCACTGTTGGTTGGCCATTCTCGTAAGGGCTTTATTGGTAACGTGTTGGGCGACAAGAACTCCGACCGCACGGCGGGTTCGACGGGTGTCGCTTTAGCGATGGCCAGTCAAGGCGTCCAGGTTCTGAGAGTTCACGATGTTACGCCCGTGCGAGAGGCGTTGATTTTGTTCTTGGCGGCAGGTGGGCTGCCGTAGTCGCCGGGGGCCGACGAGCCGGTCTTTTGAAGAACGACTCGTCAGAATTCCGGCAGTTTTGGTCGGCTCGAAAGGTCTCACAACTTCGACAGCAGAGACGAACCGTGGCTCGGGACCAAGATCAGCTGGCACGTGTTTCGTAAGTCACTCTAACGCAATGATTTACGCCTCCAAGTCGATTTCCGTTTCTGGACCGGGCGACATTGACCTGTTTTGGGATATGCTTGATACTTCGTCGTTGAAGTGATTCCTTCTTTATTGAGTGCGAAGCTGATGTCGATTGCCGAAAACCAAAGCCTCGAAGAATACTGTGTCGAGACGGGTCGACGAGCCAAACGGGCCGCCACGGCGATGGCTCTCTCCGGCAGCGACGCGAAGAATGCGTGGTTAGTTGAATCGGCTTGCCGTCTTCGTTTGTCGCAGGCCGCCCTGTTGGAAGCAAATCAAGCGGACCTTGATGCGGCTCCCGGTTATGGCCTGACAGAAGCCCAAACCGACCGATTACGACTCAGTGCTGAACGCATCGAGAGCATTGCTTCGGGACTCGAAGAGGTCGCCGCGCTGCCCGATCCGATTGGTGAGATCATCGACAAGACCGTCCGTCCCAACGGCCTGGAAATCGCTAAGGTGCGTGTCCCTTTGGGGGTCGTGTTTTTTATCTACGAATCACGGCCCAACGTAACGGCGGATGCGGCGGCAATCTGTTTGAAGAGCGGCAATGCGGTGATCTTGCGGGGCGGTAAAGAGGCAGCGCATTCGAGCCGCGCGATCGTCGATATCCTGGCGGCGGTCGCCGTCGAAAAAGACTTGCCCGCAGATGCCGTTCAGCTGGTCCGTGTCTCCGATCGCAGCGCGGTAGGACATTTTCTGAGTCAGTCCGACAGCATTGATCTGGCCATTCCACGCGGTGGCGAAGCGCTGATTCGGCGCGTTACCGAAGAAGCGACGATGCCAGTGCTCAAACACTTTTATGGCAACTGCCACGTTTACATCGATGCGTCTGCTGATCCCGATATCGCCGTGCGTGTCACTTTGAACTCCAAATGCCAGCGACTCGGCGTCTGCAATGCCTGTGAATCACTACTGATTCATGCGGACGTGGCCACGGAACTGTTGCCGCGTGTCTGCCAGCGTCTGACTGACGAAGGCGTCGAGATTCGCGGGGATCGCGCTACGTGCGACATGATCGACGGGGCGCAGGAAGCAACGGACAAGGATTATTTTGATGAATACTTGGCACCGATTATCTCAGTGAAAGTGGTCGCGTCGGTGGACGAAGCGATACGGCATGTCAATCACTACGGTTCACACCATACTGACGCGATCATCGCCGCGGACGAGGCGACAGCCAGGCAGTTCGCAACGGAAGTCGACAGTGCCGCCGTGATGGTCAACGCCAGCACACGTTTCAATGATGGAGCAGCATTTGGGTTGGGTGCGGAAATCGGCATTAGTACTGACAAGTTTCACGCCCGTGGACCTTGCGGATTGAAAGAGCTTACAAGTTATAAGTACGTTGTGCAGGGCAGCGGCCAAATTCGAGAATAGAGAATCGGCGCCGTTTCCGCACTGCACAGTTTGTTCATGAAGTCAGCCAACGGATTGGCTAGTTGTTTTGTCAGGACCAGGCGTAAGTCAACGGAGTGACCGATGGGCGATGACGTTCTGAGCGAAGAAGAAGTCGAGAGCCTTTTAAGCGCAGTCGATTCCGAGCCTGAGAATCCTCCTCCGCCTGAAACGAACAAGGTCCAAACGCCCGAGGTATCCGCGAAGCGTCCTCACGAGAAGGTCTCGCCCTATGACTTCAAGAGGCCTGAGCGCGTTGGCAAAGATCAGATGCGTGCGCTGCAGTTTCTGCACGAGGGGTTTGGACGTAGCTTCGGCGCTTCTATGTCGGCATTGCTGCGGACGATTATTGAGGTCCGCCTGACCAGCGTCGATCAGTTGACGTACAGCGAGTTCGTCTTCAGCCTGGAGAACCCAACCTGCTTCAATCTACTGAGCGCACATCCGCTCGACGGCAACATCATCCTGGATCTGAATCCGTCCATTCTGTACCCCATCATCGATCGACTGCTCGGCGGGGGCAAAGACGCTGATTCTCCCTCACGGCGACCGCTGACGGAGATTGAACTGCTACTTGTGTCGCGGATCACATCGATATTCACCCAGGAACTCGAGAAGGCCTGGGAGAATGTGCTGGAGTTGGAACTGGCCGTCGAACGGGTCGAGAGCAATCCTCAGTTGGTGCAAGTCGTACCACCCAACGAAGTCGTCGTCTTGATCAGCTTCGAACTAACGCTTGGCGAAACACGTGGGATGATGAACCTCTGCATCCCATTCAATTCGATTGAACGCATCAGTAGCAAACTGGCCGCCAACAGCTGGGTCGGCTATTCGCGCAGCGGGTCGACCCCCGAATCGATTGAGACGATCACGCAACGGCTCGATGGCTCACGCGTCCAACTGGTGGTAACGTTGGCGGAGAGTACCGTCAGCACAGCTGACTTAATTGGCTTGCGCGTGGGCGACGTGATCACAACGGAAAAAGACGTTCACAGTCCCCTCCGCGTGGAAATCCAGGGTATCGAGAAATTTGGTGCGAGCCCCGGCACATTCAAAGGTAAAACGGCGATTCAGGTCCTGGATACGATTGAACCTCGCCGCCGAACTGCTGCGAACTAGAGCGTGTTGTCTAACAGGACCGAACGTCACTTCCCACGCTGGCCAGCGCGGGTTTCGGCTTGGCCGGTAACGGCGGCAACGACTCTTCCAGGACGCCTTTAACACGCGGGAACATCAATACCGCTTCGATCACCATCCAAACCTGCAGCGTCATCACGATCGCGCCGAAAGAAAACAGCAACATCTGCCCCTTCCACCACCAACCGCTTTCGGTGTTGAACATCTGCCAGAGCATTGCCCAGGCAGGCAAGATCAGCATGATGACCATCGGAATCAGTGCGAACATCACTGGCTTCTTGCGTCGCCAGAGATAGAAGACTGTGACCATGAATGCCAAACCAGCCAAGAGCTGATTGACGGCCCCAAACAGAGGCCAGAGGATCAAGCCTCCGCTGCCAGGTCCGCTGTTGGGTCCAGGCATCATTGCAAGTGCCCCACCCAGTCCAACGGCGACTCCCGTCGCCACGTACTTGTTGGCAAGAGGTGTAACACGCAACGTCGTCGCCAACTCTTGGATCACGTATCGCTGCAACCGAGTTGCCGTGTCCAATGTCGTGGCCGCGAAGCACGCTACCAGCACCGCGACGATGCTGACTCCCAACTTCAGCGGAATGCCGATCGCAGAGAGGAAGTTTGCGCCGCCTT
>JASLRF010000063.1 GCA_030744095.1 Pirellulaceae bacterium
TAGATCTTGGTATCGCCGAACTGCTGAGGCGTGGAGAGCTTCCAAGCAAACACCTTTTCCGGTCGAGTTATATAGTCTCGCAGGGCCGTCGGTACATCGGCTGTAACGGGATCATCGGCAGACGCCTGTCCAGTAGCGAACGCGAGCATGACGCAGAAAATGCCGAGAGAATAGCGTCGTCGTAATGCGGCAGCGCCGCAGCCAAATAGGGAACGTGCCCGTATTTGGTATGCTCCCCGACCAACCTGCGGTCGGTGCCCGTCGCTGGCGCACCATGCGCGCACCGAGCGCGCACCGAGCGCGCAGGTCCCAAAGCTAGACTCTAATGTACTGCTCATGCGGTCCTTTCCCGAATGTTGGAGGCGAACGTGCGAGGAAATCGCAAACGATGCCGAGATTACTATCCTGATTGGATCATCGTCGTCAGGTTTCAATGGGTCGTGTCTTACTACTGCTTAAGAGAACTGGCCCGCAGTTCGTGGCGGTGGATGACGTCTCCATCGATCGTGATGCACTCGAACGTCACGCGGGGATCGTTCGCAGCCGTGTCAAATCGCATCAAGCCAAACGAACAAGTCTTGTTATAGCCCCAAATCAACCCGGGAGTCTTCACGACACCGTGCGTGTGTCGATTGGTCAGACGAGAACTCTCGAATTCGTAAAGGTCGTATCCGCTGGGTCGCTCAGTCTTTCGAAGATCGGTCCGATGTCTGTCGGCGGCGATCAGGAAAAGACCTTCGATATGATTCGCTTCGATGAACGAAAAGATCTCTTCGCGTTCCGCGGAAAAACCATCCCAAGGGTCTTTGCTTCCCGGCTTGACGCCCGTCGTCCATGGCACCGGAGAGGCAAGCACCTTAAACGTTCCTCTAGAATTCTTCAGTGTCTCAAACAGCCAGGCCTTTTGCACGGGCCCCAACATCGTACCGCCTTTCCGGTCGCGATAGTAGCGTCCGTCAAGCAGGATAAAATGAACGTCGCCGATAGTGAAATCGTACCAGCATCCTGGTTGTCGCGGGCCGCCACCGTACGCCGGATTGACCCAGTTTTGGCGAAACTTGTTCCAAACCGTTCTCTTCCACGGCGGCGATTCGATCTCGGGACCTGGTACGCAGTCATTGGTGCCGAAGTCGTGATCGTCATAAATGGAAAATGTCGCCGTCGATGCAACCAGCCGCTGCCATTCGGGTCGAGACTGCCGGCGATAGTAACAGTAGTTCTGACAGAGCGAATGTTCCGGTTGGTCGATGTAGACATTGTCGCCCAACATCAGCAATGCCATAGGATCGAATCCTCCGATCGTATCCCACATGCGTTCCCACTTCGGAACGTACCCGGCACCACCACCAAAAGCGACGGCGAATTGCGCCGGCGCGTCACGTTGTGGGAACGTCGAGAAGCGAGTGTTGTCAGCGGCCACTGGCTTGCCGTCAATCAAAACGCGGTAGTCATGTTGAGTCTCCGGCGCAAGTCCTTCGACTGTGGCAACTGCCGTAAAATCGGTAGCCGCATTCGTTGCCTCGATATTTGACAATCGACTGCCAACTTTGATTTGTACCTTGGCCGCTGTTGCCGTCCGGACCCAGAACGAGGCACTGGATTCGGTGACGGCACCGACCATTGGGCCGTGCAATAACTTCAGCTTGCCTTGCGTGGCCGACCAACCTTGATACGTGTCGGTTTGATAGAGTGGCGCAAGCAGCTTGCGAGGCCCAGCCATCAGTCTGGCAAACGGTAGTCCGGCATCGAGCGCCGCTTGCGCGGCCTGTTCAGCCGCCGCCACATCGCCTTGCTTCAATGCAGCCATCATCCGTACGAATTGCGTTTCCGGATCACCTTCGTCTGCCTTTGCGAGCTCTTTCTTAACTTTCTTGAAATCCCCTACCGCGATGCCCTGCGTGGCGTTGCGCTGCGGGTCATGTTGGGCGCGGAGAACGAGCGGTGCAAGAAAGACCAGAAACATGGATGCCGATAAGATCGTGTTCTGCTTCATGATTTGGTTCTCGAATTCGAGGTTGGCTCTGGATGATCGCCCCGACCACGCCGGTGCGCGTCGAGCCTGACACCAATTTGCCCGCTATATCCAGTCTATCGGGAACGCGCACAATCGGATCGGTCGAGCGACTTTGTGTTTGATTATAGTGGGCGATGATCCGCTGTGCTCAAAACGCGGCGATTATCGACAAAGCAAATGCAGGCAGTTGGCGAACACGCTAAACTTGCGCTTGACGAAATTCGCCCTCAACTCGATCTCACCACGAGAGTCCTCCGATGAGAATCCAACTGTTGATCGCCGTGTCGCTTGTCATACCATTGGCCAGTGTCCTTACCACTGCGTTTGCAGATGACACCGGAGCCGGTTTTCAACCGCTCTTCAACGGTCAAGACCTGGACGGCTGGGTTCCGGTCAACACGGCACCGTCGACGTGGAAGGTGAGCGACGGAATGGTGATCTGTTCCGGCAAGCCCATTGGCGAGTTGCGAACGACTAAGATGTACCAGAACTTTATTCTGGAGCTCCAGTGGCGACACATGAAGCCACGCGGAAATGCGGGGGTGTTTGTCTGGGCCGACGATATCACCGCGCGCGGCGTGCCGTTTCATCGCAGTATTGAAGTTCAAGTCTTGGAGAACGCTTACGGCAACTCACGCAGCCATACGACTCACGGCGACATTTTTCCAATTCACGGCGCAACCATGACACCGATCAATGGTCGTGGCGGTAGCCGAGCGTTTCCAACCGAGAGCCGTTCCAAGCCGAGCCCTGAATGGAACCACTATCGTATCGAATGTCGTGACGGTGATATCTCCCTGGCTGTTAATGGAAGAGTCGTGACACGAGGCACGGACTGCAGCCCACGCAAGGGATACATCTGTCTCGAGTCAGAAGGTGGGATTGTCCATTATCGCAATTTGAAGATTAGAGAACTGCCGGATTCACCGATCGTGGCACAACACGTGGCCAGCGCCAACCGAAACTACCGTTGCTTGTATGACGGCATTGGTTTGACCGGTTGGAAGGCCTCGGGCGAAGGTTGGCGACCGAAGGATTGGGTGCTGGCGTACACCGCGGAATCCGCCGGTTCGCTGATGACATCGGAGACATTTGGTGACGTTGGCTTTGTGTTTGATGTCCGGCTGAACGACAACGGTTCCGCACCGACCATCGACATTCGTGGCGCGAAGATCCGAGTCGATCGCAGTGATGCGGCGGTGGCCAAGCAGCTGGTGAAGGGCCGAGGTTGGAACCGGTTTGAAGGCGAGCTGCGCGGTGATCTGCTGACGCTCAAAGTGAACGGCGAAGTTGCCCTTGACGGGAAACAGACCAAGGCCACCAAAAGTGGTACCATGCAACTTGTCGCGGAAGCGCCGGTCGATTTTGCCAATATCTATGTGCGGCAACTTAAGTAGTTCAATGCGACGCTCGGTCTCGTAGGTTGGAGTTCAACGCCGATCCCAAGCCGCCAATCGGACAGGGCGAAGCGGTCTCAGCGCTGTTAAGCAGTGTTCGATCTTTTATTGTCGTCTTTCGCTCCGCGAAAGCACGTTCCTTTCGCGGAGCGAAAGGCGACTATCGGACAGTAATTCCTCGAACGATCCTAAGACGCCTGATTGCAGCTCATTTCTGTACATTTGAACACAGATCAGCTTTGCTTCTGCGGTTCTCTCTGGTTTGCGATTTAGCTGAACGCAGTGGGGATTTCTTTTCGTTCGCCGACGTTTCGGTTCGCTCTTTGACGTTTCAGTGTTAGTATGAAGCTATGAGCGGATCGAGTGCTTTGACTGGCTCTTCAACATGCTGGTTGATATCACGACTTGATACTTGACGACGCCATCCGACACGGTGGCTCAATGTCGTGGAGCAGCCTTGCCTTCGAGCCACTTTTGCACGCCTACGCCTCCCCGCGTCAAGCGCCGGCCAGGAGCCCACGAGACATGTTTCTAGATGCTACACGCACCACCCTCATTAGCCATTCTCGTAAGTCGCGATGCCGCCGACATCGAATTCGGCTGAATGATGCACGCCGACTTCTGTTCGAGCCTCTGGAAGACCGCAGGATGCTCGTCGCGGACTTCGACTACGGAGATGCTCCGGATCCGAGCTTCCCGACTCTGCTCGTCAGCAATGGAGCGCGGCATACCATCGAAGCAGGATTTCATTTGGGTGCCACGATCGACGAGGAACTGGATGGCCAGCCGCATGAGTTTTCGTTAGGCGACGACACGGATGGCAATAACGACGACGACGGAGTTTCTTTCGTTGGGCGGCCAGAGTTCCCGGGACAGTCCGGTAATATTACGGTGACGCTGACCGATGCGACCGGCGGTGGTGGCTCCCTGGATGCTTGGGTGGACTTCAATAATAACTCGATTTGGGAGTCGAGCGAACAAATTGCCGCAAGTACGCCCCTTGTTGCGGGGCCGAACCAGATTCCGCTAACCAATCCCGGCGACGCGGTCACGGGATACGTTCACGCGCGATTCCGGCTGAGCCGCGAGGGGGGACTGGTCCCTGATGGTTCTTGGTCGAACGGCGAGGTGGAAGACTACGTCTTGCTGATCAAGGCCGAGCCGATGGATTTCGGCGACGCACCGTTACCCTATCCAACGTTTTCGGGTTATGTCGGTGCGATGCATACGACTGTGCCTGACTTCCACCTCGGAGCAGAAGTCGATTCTGAGTTCGACGGACAGCCGAACTTTGATGCCACTGGTGACGATGTCTCGGGCACGGCCCCCGATGACGAAGACGGCGTGTCATTTGGCACACCACTGCTTACGGGTCAATCGGCGAATCT
>JASLRF010000064.1 GCA_030744095.1 Pirellulaceae bacterium
TTCTCCGTCGCACCACCGATCTTGTGTGAATATGTCGGACGGTTCGTCAATTCGACTCAAATGCCCGTTGTGCGCCGCCGAAGTTGTCGCGCAACAGGGGCAAGTCGGCCAGGTCATCACTTGCGATTTCTGTCTCGAAGATTTGACGACACCTGATGAAGATCATCCCGCCAAGAAAGTCGCGCTGACTTCGGACTACGAATTCTCGGGGCCGTGTCCGCTTTGTGCGACCCGTTTCGTAGCGACGGACGATCAGATTGGCACGATGCTTCGGTGTCCAGACTGCCACACGGAATTTGAAATCTGCGAACCTCTTCCCGGGGCGCGGCAGCCTCGCCGCCAAAGCAGCGATTCGTGGGACGATGACGACGACTTCAAGCTAAGCGAGCCGGACATTCCGACCGACGTTGAGTCACCAACTGATGATCCGCTCGGTTCGCCTGGACAGTCATTTCGACCGATGCCGACAGCCACCAGTTGGCCGCGCGACGAGATGGGAGCGGATGGTCAAACCGCAGTTGCCGATGCCGTACTGCGGAAAGCCGAAGCTGAGGTTGAGGAGCAGGAGGCCAAACAAACGGATCTACAAGGCAACCCCCTTACAAACGGCGTCCTCAACTGTTTCTTGGATCCATCGCTGCTTATCCGATGGCTCGTTTTTGCGATCGCAATACAGATTGAGTTGTCTGCCTTCGAGGGTGCCATCGAGCGTGCCATGATGAACAATGCAGGTGCTCAGATCATGAGCATGATGATGGGCAGTTTCGCTTTCTTGTTTGGCATTGGGTTGTTCGTTTGTGGTTCCGTCACACTACTGACGATCACGCAAGAAACTGCGATCGGGCGAGACCGAATTGAAAGCTGGCCTGGGGCTGACTTCATGGACTGGGCGTATGAAGCGCTGTACGTGGTGTGTGCCTTGTTCGCTTGTCTGATTGTCGGAGGGTTGGTCGGCCAGGTCTTTCTGGCGTTCGGCTTGGTGGTCTACGTTTGGGGACTTATTGCTACCATTTCGCTGTCCGGCGTGATTGTGTTTCCGATCTATTTGCTGGCCACCTTGGAAACCGGTTTGGCCGTGAATCCAGCTTCTGGTCCAGTGTTGCACAGCTTGTCCGTGGCGCGCGGCACTTGGATCCAGTTCGCGTTCATGTCACTTGGGTTGGCGATCATCGCGGTGCTTGGCTGTCTGCTCCGCTACGCCGAGTCGGCCATTCTCAATTTTGTGGCGGCAGCGGTTCTGTTTGGGATCCTGATGCTCTATTTCCGATTGCTTGGCAGACTGGCATGGACTTGCCAAGAGGCGGTCGGGGATGACCAGCAGCTTCGCGAGGCAGCCTCGTAGGAACGCCATCGCATGGCAGGTCGTTGCAGAGCGGCGCGAAATCGGCGGAAATCCCCGTTTTGCCTCCCACACGCATCGATTGGGTCAGTCGATTTGAAGTGTCAAATCGACCGGCTCGAGTCGTGTCTCAACTTCTTTCCAGAACTGTACTTGTGGCGTCATGAAACGTGCCACGCCGGTTGTGACCAGAGGCTGGAAATGATAGGATGTGTGGTTTGCAAATTGGGGCGGGAGACGCCCTGGGTGGCTGTGCCTATGTCACCTTCCAGTAAGACGTTACGCCGTTTGAAAGGATTCGTTTTTGTCCACTGATTCGACCGACCCGCCAGTGCCGCCTCAAAACAGCGGCCACGTGATCGACCTGTCCATTGAAAACGAGCTCAAGGAGAGCTACCTGACGTACGCCATGAGCGTCATTGTCAGCCGAGCACTCCCCGATGTGCGCGATGGGCTCAAACCCTCGCAGCGACGGATTCTGGTCGCCATGAACGACCTCAACTTGGGTCCCAACAGCAGCCGCGTCAAATGCGCCAAGATTTCGGGTGATACCAGCGGCAACTACCATCCGCATGGCGAAAGTGTGATCTATCCGACATTGGTGCGGATGGCTCAAGAATGGAACATGCGGCATGTGCTGGTCGACAAGCAAGGCAACTTCGGTTCGATCGCCGGTCTGCCCCCAGCCGCCATGCGATATACCGAGGCACGGCTGTCGTCTGTCGCCGCTATGCTGCTGGACGATCTAAAGCTGGATACGGTTGACTTTGTTCCGACGTACGACGAGCGAAATTTGGAGCCGTCCGTATTGCCGTCGAAGTTTCCGAACCTGATCGTCAATGGCGGGTCGGGGATTGCCGTGGGGATGGCCACGTCGATTCCGCCGCACAACCTGCACGAAATCTGTCTTGCGCTCTTCAAAGTGATTGACGACCCGGAAGTCCCAATCGAAGAGTTGATGGAGGTGGTTCAGGGGCCTGATTTTCCAACGGGTGGTGTGATCTGCGGTCGCAGTGCGATTCGCCGTGGTTACATGACAGGCCGCAGCACAGTTGTGGTGCGAGCCCGCACGGAGATCGTCGAGAAAGCCAAAGGCAGATTCCGTATTATCGTCACCGAGATTCCCTACCAGACTTTCCGGGACCGAGTCGTTGAACGAATTGCCGCTTTGGTCAACAGTGGCAAGATCGAAGGCATCTCGGGCATCACCGACGTCAGTGATCTGAAAGAGCCTGTCCGGCTGGAGATTGAGATCAAACGTGGCCACGACGCCGACGTCGTGCTGAATCAGCTGTATCAGTTCTCTCCCTTGCAGGATTCCTTTTCGATCAACCTCTTAGCCCTGGTTGATGGCAAACCTCGCACCCTGACACTCAAAGAGATTCTGCAAGAGTTCATTCGGCACCGCGTGATGGTGATTCGCCGCCGTTCGCAATTCCTCTTAGCAAAAGCCCGACAGCGCAAGCACACCATTGAAGGGTTGCTGCTGGCTCTGGCGAACATCGAAGAGATTATCCGCATCATCCGTGCGTCGCGCACGCAGGCAGAGGCAAAGACCGGTCTGATGGGCGTCGAGTGTCCGGCGGCCATGATGCAACGTGCCTTGGGGGATGGCGGCTTTCAGCAGTTTCAGGAAGAACGCGGTGTTTCGGATACTTACAACCTGACCGCAGTTCAGGCCGATGCGATCCTGCGGATGACGCTCGGACAGTTAGTTAACCTGGAACAAGAACGGTTGGCTGGCGAACATGGGAAATTGCTGGAAGAGATCAGAGAATACTTGCGCATCCTCTCCGACGAAGCCAACATCTTGGCAATCATCCGTGAGGATTTGGAACTGATCGACAAGAAATTTGGTGAAGCCCGGCGAACCGAGATCTCAGGTGAAGAGCTTGGTAATGTCGATATGGAGGACTTGATTACCGAAGAGACGATGGTCGTTTCGATCAGCCACGACGGCTACATCAAGCGAACACCGGCCAGTGTCTATCGAGCGCAGCGGCGCGGCGGTAAGGGCCTTAAGGGCGCCAAGACCGAAGACGAGGATCCCATTGAACATCTATTCATCGCCAGCACGCACGACTATCTGTTGTTCTTTACGAACAAAGGAAAGGTCTACTGGCAAAAGGTGTATGGACTGCCGCAGTTGAGCCGCGAGAGTCGTGGTCGAGCGATCGTCAATCTTTTGAATCTAGACGAGGGTGAGAAGATCGCCGATTGTCGCGCCGTGCGAGACTTCGGCCTGCCCGACCACTGCCTAACGATGGCGACTCGCAAGGGGCTCGTTAAAAAGACGTTATTGGCCCAATACGGACGTCCGCGACAAGGTGGGATTATCGCCATCAAACTGCGCAGTGACGACGAATTGGTCGACGTTGTCGTGACCAAGCCGGGTGACGACATCGTGCTCGCCACGGCCAAGGGCATGGCAATTCGGTTCAGTGAATCTGATTGTCGTTCCATGGGGCGCAATACGTCCGGTGTCAAAGGCATTCAGTTGTCCGTCAACGATGAGTTGGTGGGGATGGTCGTCGCTGCCCCCAACGCTTGCTTGTTGACGGTTTGCGAAAATGGTTACGGCAAGCGGACTCAATTCGGCTACACCGACACCCCGACCAATGGTGAGGATGATCCGCGCGAAGAATCCGCCGAGGATGTTTCTTCGAGCGCCCGTTATCGAACTCAGCGGCGCGGGGGCAAGGGTCTCCGTGACATCAAGACGACTGCCCGCAACGGCAAAGTGATTGGAATTACGCGAGTCGAGGACGATAACGAAGTGATGATGATGACAGCACGTGGCAAGATTCAGCGAATCGCCGTGAAAGAGATCGGCATCATCGGACGGAATACGCAAGGCGTACGCATCATGAGCTTAGACGGGGGGGACAAACTAGCTGCCGTGGTGCGAGTGCCCCTGGAAGAGGGTGATGATGATTCTTCCACTGATGCAGTTGGGGTGGAGACACCCACCACCGAACCAAACACGCCGGTTGACACGTCACCGCCAACGGAGACTCCTCACGACAGCGAAATCGACTTGTCCGATGACGCCACAGACGATTAGGCTTCAAGCGGTCAGAGGAGTGGTTTCCAGCCAATGACTCGTCGCGCACTGATCACGGGAATAACCGGCCAGGATGGTGCCTACTTGGCCCGCCTGCTGCTTGCACAAGGCTATGAAGTTCACGGCATGGTGCGCCGTTCAAGTACCGAGACGTTTGAGCGGATTGCCGACCTACATGACCAGATTCAGTTACACCAGGCGGACTTGCTGGATCAACTGTCGCTGGTACGAGTGTTGGAAGTCGCTCGTCCTAGCGAGTTGTACAACCTCGCGGCACAGAGCTTCGTACCGATCAGTTTTCAACAACCGCTGCTAACGGGCGAGTTTACAGCCCTGGGCGTCACGCGAATGCTCGAGGCCACGCGGTTAGTCGATCCAACGATCCGCTTCTATCAAGCCAGCAGCAGCGAGATGTTCGGCAACGTTCGCTGCGAACCGCAGACGGAAGAAACGCCGTTTTGGCCGCGCAGCCCGTACGGCGTGGCCAAGGTCTACGGTCACTGGATCACGGTGAACTATCGAGAAAGCCACGACTTGTTTGCCTGCAGTGGGATTCTGTTCAACCATGAATCGCCGCTACGGGGAAAGGAGTTTGTCACGCGGAAGATCTCGTTTGCCGTGGCCCGCATTAAACTTGGCTTGCAGCAGGAACTGCGACTCGGCAACCTCGATGCCGAACGTGATTGGGGATTCGCCGGCGATTATGTTCGGGCCATGTGGCAGATGCTGCAGCAGGACGTACCCGATGACTATGTCATTGCGACGGGCGTCAAACATTCGGTGCGAGACTTCTGCCGCGTGGCGTTTGCCCATGTTGGCCTGCAGTGGGAGGACTTTGTGAGGACCGACGAGGAATTGTTTCGCCCAGCGGATGTGAATACCCTTTGCGGTGATGCCTCCAAAGCGTATGAACGATTCGGCTGGCGACCACAAGTTGATTTTACCGAGCTGGTTACGATGATGGTGGATTCTGATCTGGCACGTGTTGCCAAGGAGTCTGCGTGAGAGCCTTGATCAGTGGGATTGGCGGCTTCGCAGGCGCGCACCTGGCCAGACACCTACTTGAGTCAGGTGACGAGGTGATTGGCTGTTCTTCGCGAGGAACGTGGCCGGTGGAGATTCCGGCCCAGGTTGCCGACAACGCCACCATCTTTCGCTGGGATATCAGTCAAGAGATTCCCACGGTGATTCGCCGGCAGATATCGGAGTTTGCGCCCGAGGCCGTGTATCATTTGGCGGCGATCAGCGTGCCGAGCGCGTGTGGGAATGACGAACCGACACCAAAGGCCGTCGCGGTAAATGTCCAGGGAACGAAAGCGGTTCTGGAATTGGTCGGCACCTTGGCATCACGGCCGCGTCTGGTATTCGCCAGCAGTTGCTATGTTTACGCGCCGGTGTCCGCCGGGCAGCCGAAAGTCCGCGAAGACGCGCCGCTGGGAGCCCAGCGCGGTTACGCAAAATCAAAATTACAGGCCGAGCGGCTGATTACGGCAGCCGCGAAGACGGGGCGCGTCGACGCGATCATTGCACGTGCTTTTCAGCATTCAGGACCGCGGCAGTCACCACAGATGATCCTGCCTGACTGGGCCAGCCAATTGGCGGCTTCGAGCAATGAACCGATTCGCGTCTTTTGCCGCGATGCATACTTGGATCTGTCGGATGTTCGAGATGTTGTACGAGCCTATCGAGCGCTTGTTGTGGACGGAAAACCGCGAACTGTTTACAACGTCGGCAGCGGAATCTGCCGGCGAAGCGGTGACCTGCTGCAGCAGTTGCTGGATATTTCTAAGAGCGGGCGCGACGTCGTCGAGATTGATCCTGGTAGACGACAGCACCCCATCGCCGATGTCTCGCGAATCATGGCGCACACCAAATGGAAACCACACATTGGCATCAGGGAAACGCTCGAAGATATTCTAGAATATTGGCAACGGAGGAATGAATCGCCATGAAGATCGCGGTCATTGGAACGGGTTATGTAGGTTTGGTCTCGGGAACATGTTTTGCCGACAGCGGAAACCTGGTGACCTGCGTTGATATCGACGAACGTAAGATCGAACAACTAAACCAAGGCAATATCCCGATCTATGAACCGGGCTTGAGCGAATTGGTGCTACGCGGCGTCGCACAGGGGCGGCTGCACTTTACCACCGAGTTGCCCAAGACGGTCAAGCAGGCCAACTTGATCTATCTGGCAGTCGGCACGCCACAATCAGAGGATGGGTCGGCAGATCTGACGGCGCTCAAGACCGTCGTCGACAACATTGCGCCCCATTTGGCCGAGCCCGCGATTGTCGTCATCAAGAGTACCGTACCTGTTGGTACAAATGAAATGGCGTTCGAACGGCTCAAGGAATTGACGGGGCGCGAATGCCATGTCGCCAGCAACCCGGAATTCCTCAAAGAAGGCGCGGCGATCAACGACTTCATGTATCCCGATCGAGTTGTCGTGGGTGTTCGGGATCCAGCCGACGCAGAAGTCCTGCGCGAGTTGTATGCGCCGTTTCTCCGCACCGAACGTCCCTTTCTGGTGATGTCGCCCGCAAGCGCAGAATTGACCAAGTACGTTGCCAACGCGTTGCTTTCAACCAAGATCAGTTTTATCAACGAGATGGCCAACATCTGCGAACGAATGAAGGGCGACATCAACGACGTGCGGCGAGGAATTGGTCACGATCAACGCATTGGCTTTGCGTTCCTCTTCCCGGGCTGCGGATACGGTGGAAGCTGTTTTCCAAAAGATGTTCGGGCGCTGGCCAGTATCGCACGTAGCGTTGGTGTCAAACCGCGGATCATGGATTCCGTCGACGAAGT
Organism: Pirellulaceae bacterium; assembly: GCA_030744095.1. The sequence goes on from JASLRF010000064.1 coordinate 7,218, forward strand.
CAATAATCATCAAAAGCAGGTCATGATCCACAAGATCGAAGAGTACTTTGGCGGTGATCTGACGGGAAAGACGATCGCCGTGTGGGGATTGGCCTTTAAACCGCGAACGGATGATATTCGCGAAGCACCCGCGCTGGTGTTGATTGATCGGATGCTGGAATTGGGCGCCAAAGTCCAAGTGCATGACCCTGAAGCCATCGACAATGTTCGCGCGATCTATGGCGACAAGATCAAATATGCATC
>JASLRF010000065.1 GCA_030744095.1 Pirellulaceae bacterium
CCGTTGGAGTCGTAAAAGGAGTCGTTCTGACCATGCGGTGATATGAACTCACCCGGGCCGTCGCGATTCAGCTTGTTGATGCCAGACAGTGCATCGAACGGCGTGATACGCTCGTCTCTATTGACATCCCAGGAAACAACTGGATTTTGCCAATCTGCGGCTAAGAGTTCTCTGTGTTCTAAATGCTCAAATAGAAGGTGTCGATGGCGTTTTCTGATCCGTCTGCGTGGTTTTCTCGTCATAGTCGCAATGCTGGCATGCTTTGCAGATCGTCCACAGCGACACTTCAACTCCGAGTTCAGATTTCAAATCAGCCTGAAGTTCTCGCAGATAGATATCCGGTCGCTCATCGATCTTCTTCGTCAGCCATTCCGTCCAGTCGTCCCATATCCGCTTCCGTTTGCGGATTATTTTGGGAGCCGTCCTGCCGGATTCACGTCGTTGTTGTTTGATCCGCCTCAACCAGGACTCAGAGACACCAAACCGAGTCGCCGTCTCACGAGTCCCACCGCCGGCATCGCACGCGGCGAGCACTTCCCGCCGAAATTCTTTCGAGTAAGCCATCAATGCACCTCCTTGCTGGTGCCTAGCTTACGCAATCTTCCTCAATGGCGCTACGCCTAACGGTGACGCGCTCTAACGTGGCAGTCGAAATGTGACGGGCTGCAGCTCTTCAGTCGCGACGGGTCCATTCCGACCGACGGCTGGCTTATAACGCCAACGTCGCACGGCGCCTGCGGCGGCGGCATCGAGAAGTTGGTAGCCGCTGCTTTCCTCGACCTCGACATCTGTCACTCGTCCTGACGCATCGATCTTCACGACCAACAGCACCGTGCCGTGCCAACCGCGCTGTCGCGCCAACTCGGGATACCGAGGTGGTGGAATGTAATCGTTTCGGGGAGGTGTGGTCTGGTCGTTTCCCAGCATGGCCGGCACAGCAGTCGAAGTGGGCGGTGGCGTGGGTTCGATTCGAGCACGAGGCAATTCGATGGGCTGCGGCGGATCGTTCGCCAAAAGTTGGTCGGCTTCGTTTGCACGCGTTAACGATGGAACTGTGGAAATGCCTGGCTCGGATTCGGCGGCTCGTACGATGGCGTCGATATTCCAGTCAATCTCCGCCGAAGGGGTCTCGACAAAGGTCCGGTCGAAGGCCCGCGCGACGCTCGGCGTCACCTCCACGGTCATCGCTGGCACGACGACGGGAGCCGGTGGCGGAGTTTCGCGGAAGCTTGCGTTGAGCTGAATCGCCACCTGTCGCGATCCAGCCAAGCGAGGCAGTTCGGTGGTTGTCGTGGTCCACGATTGGGCCAGCAGTACCAGCGCACCGAGATGGACCAGTCCCGACAAGGTGAGCGCCTTGCTGCTGGAAACGCGAAGGAGATTCGATAGCAGGTGAGCCAACAACACAGTTTCTCAACATTCCAAAAGACCGTGAAACAGACGTTTCTATTATCAGCAGCCGATCGGCGATACGGCAAGGTGGTATTCGCCGCCTGATTGCATACTTTCTTGGGAATTGGCTACGATTCTGTCAGCTGTTGCAGATCAACGCCTCAGCTCGTAACCGAGATTGACGCTGAAGCCGCGACCGTCCACGCCGCTTCCATGGACACGATAGGCCGTATCCGTCAGGTTTTCGAGCCACACTGTCAGACGCTCGTTCTCCGATAGCGATGTTCCAGCTCGCAGGCTGAGTGTCGCGTATCCTGGTGTACCACCCGTCGGAATGCGAGGATCGGCGACGTCTCCAGAACTCAGCCGGTCCTGCCGCGCAACCAGCCAACTGTAGAGGTCAATCGAATTACCGTTGCAACGGTCCAGCCAGCGAATGCCCAGCGTGCCTTGTGTGGGTGGGATTCTGCGCAACGGCTCGGCATCGGTCACGTTCTCACCTAGCTGGTAGGCCAGGTTTCCGTATAGTGTCCAGTCTGCTGACAAGAGGAACTGACCGGCCAGTTCGAAGCCCTGGATGCGAGCCTCGCCAATGTTCTGCCGAATGTTGTATGTCGTGCCTCCGAACGAGCCAATCGGCACGCGGTCGATCAAGCCTTCGATGTCCGTCCAAAAATAGTATGCTTGGGCCGACAGACGATCGCGCCAGACTTTGACACCCACTTCGTAGTTGATGCTGGTTTCAGGTTCGAGCCCCGTTGTGGGCAGGTCTACGTTGTCGCCGAAGACGTTGTCGGAGAAGACGACGGAATCGTCCAATGACGGCGCGCGAAATCCCTCAGCCACAGATCCGACCAGGTGTGCGCAAGGGTTCACTTCGTAGACCAATCCTAGGCTGGCGGTCCAGTCCTGAAAGCTGGGACTGATGTGCGCTGTGCCTGTCACCACTGGTGGCCCGCCAGGCAAAGGGCTGGTGTCGAATTCGGTTACCGTTGCGCCCGTGTCAATTGTCGAGTATCGCGCGCCGGTCACGGTCGAAAGGCGGTCGGTTAGAAGCACGTCCCACTGCAAGAACGCGCCCAGCCGCTCGTAATAGCTGTCTGGTGGGAATTCAGGCCTTCGCGGGGTGGACGCACCACTGGCCAAGTCGACTCGTTCGGCTCGCGCACCCACATCGTCATGGTACCAATCGACGCCGTACGTCAGTATTCCGAACGCACTGACATCCTTCGAGAAGACCAGATTCAATCCCGTCGTTTCGACATCGAATCGCTGCCGATCCTCGGTACCCGAACTTGGCGGGCGACGACGGAGTGTTTGCGTTTTCTGACGATGCAGCGAAGCGGTCATCATGAACGTGTCGTAGAGCCCGCTGTCCGCATTGCCTTGCCAGCGGATGTAACCAAGGTCGCGCTGTTGCGGATCGAACAGCCGAAGCTCGGAGGGAAACTTATCGCTGCGGGGGACATCTTGTTGTTCGACATGTTGCAACGACACAGTCAGAAGCTGCTGATCGGAAAGCAGGTAGTTTATCTTGAGGTCGCCGGCATATTGGCTGTAGTTAGTTTGCGGTTGGCGTCCGAGATTGCCACCGCGATCAAGATCACGGACGTTTGTAAAACTGCCTCCCCCGAAGAGTGCCAGCGAATTACCTGATCCTTCCACGCTGACTCGGCTGTAGCTGGCGGCATCGGCAGTTCGAAATCGTGAAATGAATTCACCGCCGGTGTACTCGCTAAACGGATTGGCGGCACCGCGCGTGACAACATTGATCACGCCGCCAATCGCATCCGACCCCCATAACACAGACTGCGGCCCGCGAACGATTTCGATCCGCTCGATCATCGCCGGATCGATGGCACCAAAGTTTTGATTTGGGCCGAAGCGAAACGTCGAATTGGTCAGCCGCACACCATCGACCAACAACAGTGTCTGCGGGCCTGTCAAGCCACGCAGGAACGGCGAGACCTGTCCGGCCCCCGTTCGTTGCAGCAGCACGCCTGTTTCCCGCTCGAGGGCATCGATCATGTCCACTGGTTGTCGTAACAGAAGCTGCTCGGCATCCACAATGGTGACGTGCCGCGGATCATCAAACTGAGATCGCCCAGAGCGAAGTGCCGAATCGAGGCCGCCAAAGTCGAATGAGCCCCGGCCCGGCGACGTGAACAGGCTGTCCTCGGTGCTGGGCACAAAGTCTCCATCCGACAAACCTGGCGGCGGTTCATCCGGTTCGACGACAACTGGGGGCAGCACTCGACGCGGCGAGTCATCTTGCGCAGACGTCACCAACACGCAGTTGAAAAGGACGCATAGCACCGAAACGATGCCCTGCGCCACCCCCGCACACGATTTCATGTTGCATCCTTGCAAGCCACGAAAGCACCGCTAGCGTCTTTACCGCGGGTACCACCAAGGTACTCATCGGTTCATTCAGACCGGCAAGTTGACATGACCGTGAGAATCGTCTGCAAACAAGATGCAGTTCTTTGGATAGCGAGGAGGGGGTCGGGAGTCTTTTTCGGCCATCGGTGTCTGCTGATCGCAAAACTGTTCCCCTAAAAAGACTCCCGACCCCGTCACCATTCGACTAATGTCACCTCATTGAACGGGTTTGTACCCAAACCCAAGTCTGGCCAACTCGCGCCGAAGGTCCGCACGGGCCAGCAGCGCGGCAAACGCCTTGACGG
>JASLRF010000066.1 GCA_030744095.1 Pirellulaceae bacterium
AAACCGGCGCGGTGTTTGTCCTAACGCACAACTACACCGGCTATCCGATGATTCGGCAGGCCCGCGAGATGATTCAACAAGGCGAGTTGGGAGAACTTTATGCGTTTCGCGCCAATTACATACAAGGTTGGTTACAAGGACTAGAACCGGGTAAAGTACCCGCCCGTGGCGCATGGAAATCAGATCCGGAGAAAACCGGCCCGGCTGGTGCGCTCGGCGATGTCGGCACGCACGCTTTCCAATTGGCTCGATACACGACAGGCTTGCGACCCATTGAAGTCTCCAGTACGTTGCAAACGTTCGTTCTGCCGCCACCGCTAGACGACTACGGTCACGCGTTGGTCAAATTCTCCGGCGGTGTGTTGGGCATGATCACGATCAGCCAGGTGACCCACGGCCGCCTGAACGACCTCACGCTCGAAATCGATGGCAGCAAGGGCTCACTCGTTTGGCGACAAGAATCGCCGAACCAGCTGATCGTCCGTCGCTTTGGACAACCGACGCAGACATATGAACGCAGCCCAAGCGCTGCGTATACGAACGAGTCGGGCCGCGCGGCCTGCCGACTGCCTGGCGGTCATCCGGAAGCTTTTTTCGAGGCCTTCGCCAACGTCTATCGAGATGGTTTCGACGCCATGATCGCGCGCGACGAAAACCAATCGCTCGACGCGTGTTCGACGGTCTATCCCAACGTCAACGACGGCGTCGAGGGTGTCTTTTTTATCGAACAATGCGTCGCCAGTAGCCAGGAGCGCGGAGCTTGGAAGCAGTTAGCTAACAGCTAATCGCTCATCGCCCAAAAACCAGACCTACCAGTTCCTCAATTCTTCAGACCCTTTCGGATGGTCGCTACGACCTGCTTCGCCAACTGCTTGGACCCGTCCGGCGTGAAGTGCACATTGGCCGGTCGCATGATCTCCTTGAGCTTTGGCAACGAGAACGCGTACAAGTCGTCGATGGCAACGTCGTTTTCTTCCATGACCTTCTTGGCGATCCCGTTGTACTTGACTGAGTCCCCTACGACACGTCCGGCCGCGCCCTCGGGAACCGGCGTGGTCGAACACCAGATCAGCGTCGCGCCGGTTTGTTTAAGCCGAGCCACCAGCCTGCGCAAGTTTTTTTCATATTCCGCCGGTGGAACTTGTTGATGGCTGCCTTCGGCGCCCGGCTTGGCTAGCTTCTGCCCTTTCGGACTCATGTACTTCAGATCGTGCAAGCCCCAGTTAAAGTGGATTACGTCCCACTTCTTCTCGCCGATCCAGGCGTCGATCTGCTGCAGCCCTCGGATAGTCGGCCCGCAGTTGGTTGGCGGCCGGTGGACATTCGCTTGACCCTTCAATAACGCCCGCACGGGCAACGTGTAGCCGATCGAAATGGAATCCCCAATCAACAGAACGCGAGGCAGAGACGGATCGTCTTTGATCGGTGCGTAGACGGGATTAGGCGCTCTTTTGGCTTGCTTCTTCTTCGTTGCGGACTTCTTCTGTGCGTGCAACAGGCCGGGCAGCAAGGATAGCAGGATGAACAATACAGTGAGACGGGAGAAGCGTGACATAGTGACTCCTTCAAGTTTCAGGGAAGTTCACCGTATTCTTTCTACAAAGCCACGACATCGCAAGTCTACGCACTCAAGTTGGGCGCACAGCCGATATCGCGGCGAGGCGACGCTGTGACCCACCGAAGCAGCCTGTTTGCAGTCGAGGGCCGCAGTGCCATCTGAAAACTACGTGACGATAGAATCTGGATAAAGTCGAAAGAATGCCGTTGGGAGGGTTGCGTGAGGGGCGGCGGGGGGAACAAAATTCCTATCCGTACGAAAGTCGCCAGACGAGCGAGGCATGTAACGCAGGAGAACCGTCGATCGTGGAATCAAATTCTTCGTCCGAGCACTCATCTGCGGGGAAATCTGAGGCCCCACATCCGGGTGCGAAAAACATGCCGCGTTGGGAAACCGGCGAACTGATCGAGACGCCGAAGTTCACCTTGAAGAACTGGTTCGCCCTGCTCGGGCCGGGCTTGCTTATGGGTGGCGCCGCGATCGGTGGCGGTGAGTGGCTGGTTGGACCAAAAGTAACCGCCGTCTACGGCGGAGCGCTGCTGTGGTTGGCGACACTGTCCGTACTTGGCCAGGTGATTTACAACATCGAGATCAGTCGATACACGCTCTATTCAGGCGAGCCGATTTTCACAGGCAAATTCCGCACGTTGCCTGGACCACACTTCTGGTTGCTGGCGTATTTGCTCTTCGATTTCGGCTCGGTCTTTCCCTACCTGGCCGCGAACGCAGCGACGCCAGTCGCGACGTTGATCAAAGGAGGCGTCGTTCCGCAGCCCGAAGAAGTCACCAGCGACTTCTGGTTGATGAAGGGACTGGCTTACATCATCTTTCTCGGTGCGCTGGTGCCTCTGTTGTTTGGCGGCAAGATCTACCGCTCGCTCAAAGCCGTGATGACTTTCAAACTGGTCGTCGTTTTTGGGTTTCTGCTGTTCTTGGCTGCGTTCTTCTCGACCCCCAGTACCTGGATAGAGATCGTGACAGGGTTCTTTGAATTCGGCAACGTTCCGATTGAGATCGCGGATGCTCCTACCGTCCGCGGCAGCAACGTAGACAACATCTTCGTTTCATTGGCCGAGGGTCGCGGGTTTCCCGACATTGACTTCACCTTAATCGGCTTCATCGCAGCGCTGGCTGCCATCGCCGGTTCAGGCGGCTTGTCCAACACGCCGATCAGCAACTATACGCGAGATCAAGGTTGGGGAATGGGACACCACGTCGGTGCAATCCCCAGTGTCATCGGCGGTCAAAACCTGGAACTGTCGCACGTTGGTTGCGTCTTTGAGGTCAATGAAGAATCGCTGGTGTGGTGGCGGAAGTGGTATCGTCACGTTATGCGAGACCAACTTGCCGTCTGGCTGCCCGCGTGTTTCATCGGACTGGCTTTGCCCGCCATGTTGTCCGTGCAGTTTCTGCCGTATGGAACACAAACAGACAATTGGACCTCGGCCGTCATGACGGCCGGTGGAGTGCAAGAAAGCGTGACTGCGGCATCGGGAGTGGGCTTGGGTAAGTTCTGCTGGTTTATGACCATTTTCTGTGGCTTCATGGTGCTTGCCCCATCCATGTCAACATCTGCTGACGGCATCATCCGTCGCTGGGTCGATGTGTTTTGGACCAGTAGTGGCCGGTTGCGGCAAATGGATCCCAAGGCGATCAAAGTCGTCTATGTCCGTGTGCTTGCGGGATACACCGTTTTTGGTCTCATTATGCTGTCGCTCGATCCGGGTGCCTTGATTCAATACGCCACGATGTGTTTCAACATTGCTCTGGGCTTCAGTTGCTGGCACACGATTGTGATCAACACGACCCTGTTGCCGCGCGAGTTGCGGCCTGGCTGGTTCGTACGAATTGCATTGTCGATGTCCGGTGTTTTCTTCTTGTTGTTGGGTTCACTGAGCGTATACAAGCAAACTGGGCCAGTGGTGCTGGCGATTATACTGAGCATTGTCGCCATCCTCCTGTTTCTTCTGATCTTCCTGGCAAGGCGGGCGGCTGCGGAACGTTCTTGATGGGGGCCGAAGAACTGCTTAGGACGGCCCGATCAACAACTGTCGTATCGTCGTTGTTCGCTCCGCGAACATTACGCCAAGTTCGCAGAGCCAGCAGCGACTATTATTGATGCGCCAGCCCTTAGCAGGTCGCATCCGCGAGCGGCTCGGAGTATCATTTCTGAATGACAAGACTGTAAGTTCCCGGCTGCTGTAGTTCCCGGCTGCTGTAGTTTCCGGCTGCTGTAGTTTCCGGCTCCTGCAGTTTCTGGCTTTGGCCCCCGCCAGAATTCACGACTCCGTACGCTCCACCCCTCCCGGCCCACATGGTCGCCTCGCCAAGATGAAGGATTTCTCAATGTCTCGAACGATTCTGCTGTTGGCAATCTGGTTTTCTACCAGTCACATCTCTGCCGGTGAAAACTGGACGCAATTCCGTGGCCCCACCGGCGATGGCCACGCGCAAGGAGAATTGCCGCTGGAAATCGGCAAGGACAACGTGCGATGGGAGGTCGAGATCCATGGCAAGGGCTGGTCGTCGCCTGTTGTGTGGGGCGATCAGATCTGGATGACGACTGCCAGTTTGGACGGCAAGCAGATGAGTACCGTCTGTGTCGATCGCGAGTCGGGAAAGATCACGCACGACATCCTGCTGTTTGAAAACGAGAACCCCCGTTATTGCCACCCGACCAACAGCTACGCCTCGCCGACGCCAGTCATTCAAGCAGGACGTCTGTTCGCGCACTTCGGCAGCTACGGGACGTGCTGCGTCGACACCAAGACCGGCCAGAAGATTTGGGAACGGCGTGACCTGCCCTGCGACCACTGGCGGGGGCCGGGCTCGTCGCCCGTGGTCGATGGCGACCGCTTGTTTGTCGCCTACGATGGTTACGATCAGCAGTACATGGTCGCACTGGACACGGGCAGCGGAAAAACGGTTTGGAAAAAAGACCGCAACATTGACTATGGCACTGACAATGGCGATCGCAAGAAAGCATATTCCACGGCTATCGTCATCGATTTTGCGGGTCGACGTCAGGTGGTCAGTCCCAGCGCCGCCGACACCATTTCGTATGATCCGGCGACAGGTGCCGAGCTCTGGCGCGTTCGCCACGGCGGCATGAACTCCGCCGTGAAGCCGCTGTTTGGACATGGCTTGGTCTACATCACCGCGGGCGATGGCGGGACGGCACTGGTGGCAGTCCGTCCTGACGGCAGTGGAGATGTCACAAAATCACACATTGCCTGGGGGTTTGGTAAGAGCGTGCCGAAGCGCCCGTCACAGATTCTCTCCGGCGACCATCTCTACATGATCAACGACGAGGGCGTCGCTTCGTGCCTCGAGGCCAAGACGGCCAAGATCATGTGGCAAAAACGGGTCGGTGGCAAATTTCGTGCCTCGCCGATCGTCGTCGGCGGAAACATCTACTGCTTCAGCCTGAACGGAGAAATCAAGGTCTTTGCGGCTTCGCCCGAATACAAGTTGGTGGCAGAAGGTAAGCTTGGCGACGGTTTTCAGGCGTCCCCGGCCGTGGTGGGTGACTCGATGATTCTGCGTTCGCTCACACATTTGTACTACGTCGCGAAGTAAGAACCAGCCAACGAGTAATTGTCGCATTCAACCGTTTCGCGATAGTTGTTTCTTGGCTGATCCCAAGTCAACACAACCCCTGATTCACGAACTCATTTTCTAACCCGCTACTGGATGTGCCATGTTTCGTCGCTTTGTTG
>JASLRF010000067.1 GCA_030744095.1 Pirellulaceae bacterium
GTCTCGTGTATTTTGGATTTCAGGGTCGCACGGCTATCGGCCGTGCGTTTAAAACGCACTAAGGAGTCCACTCATGCCCCAGCGCATTCGAATTCGTTTCCCCTTGGCAGCAATTACTCTACCTCTGGCTCTGCTGGCGGCGAGTTCGCTGGCCGTCGCACAAACCGATGTCGAGGTCAAGAAAGGCGAGCCCGTCGTCGCGGCACAGCGAGTGTTTTCAGCTGGGCACAGTTTTCATGTGTTTGTCCCGCGCATCCTCAACGATCTGGCCAGATCGGCGGATATCAAGGACCACATCTTCGTTGGCCTATCGGCCATTGGCGGCTCGCGCGTGATCCAGCATTGGAACGTGCCGGAGGAGAACAACAAGGCCAAGAAAGCACTGCGAACGGGTGATGTGGATGTGTTGACTCTCTCGCCGATTCACCTTCCGGATGAGGGCATCGAGAACTTCGTGAAACTTGCGACTGATCACAATCCGAACGTCCGCGTCACGATTCAGGAGTTTTGGCTGCCGTTCGATATCTACGACACGACCTTCAAGCAACGGCCCAAGAAGGTCGATCACAATGCACCGACCGGAGAAGAGCTGCGCCGGTTACACGCGCCGTACTTCAAGAGCATGGACGATCACGTCAGGAAGTTGAACAGACAATACGGCAAGGAAGCGGTTTCTGTGGTTCCTGCTGGCCAGGCGGTGATTGCACTTCGCGAGAAAATAATCGCGGGTCAGGCTGCTGGCCTGAAACAGCAAAATGACCTCTTCGCTGATGCCATCGGTCACGCCAGACCACCCCTGCAGGCGTTGGTCGCCTATTGCCACTTCGCCGTGATTTACAAACGCAGTCCAATCGGGTTACCTATTCCAGCGGTCCTCGAGAAGGCCAACAACCCGCAATGGGATGCAAAGCTGAACCGCCAGCTTCAGGAACTGGCCTGGGATGCGGTCACGCAACATCCGCTCAGTGGTGTTAAGTCGACGGCAACAAATAAGCAGCCGGAGTGAGAAGCGACGTTCAGAAATGCCCGTCGGTGGAACGAACAAGTTTCCAGACATCCTGTTGCATGTTGTTGCCCGCGACGATCCACAGAGCGTCGTCGTAGACGAACAGGCTAGACGCGTGCCGGGGATTCCAAGGTGTGTTAGGCACTTCGTTCCAGTTGACGCCATCAGCTGAATACCAGACGTCCTTCATGTTTCCGCCACCTTTGTTGTAATAGCCTTCCATCACCCACATTTTTCCGTCAAAGACGGCGACATCGTGGTACTGTCTCGGATTCCACGGAGCCGCCTTTGTGTGCTGTTCCCAGTTGACGCCGTCCGCGGAACTCCAGACGTCGTTGTAGAAATTCCGTTTGGGAGTGGTCGGCGTGTCGTAGGTGCCACCGCCAAGAACCCAGATCCGATCCTTGAATACGACATTGCCGCCAATCATGCCGCGTGGTGACCAATAGGGTTCTTTGGGAGTGACTTTCTGCCAGTCAACACCGTCAGTTGTGGTCCAGGCGTCGCGGTAGAAAACTTCTTTTCGTGGGGGTGCGAAGCCCGGCATGGTTTGCCCACCGATGACCCAGATCTTGTTCTTGAACACTAACGTATAATGTAGTACGCGTGGTCCCCAAGGAACGTCCCGACTCTTGTTGACGTAGTTCCATCTCTTTCCGTCCGCTGAGTTCCACACGTCGTTGTGAATGTGCCCTTGGTTCGCATCGCCGCCGATGATCCACATTTTGGACTTGTAGACAACATAGCCGGCCGTGTGCCTACCTTCCCAGTCGCTCGTCGGATCGAAGTCCTTGTCAAGGAACGTGTTCGGCTTGACCAAAGACCAGGTGCCACCATCTGTCGAACTCCAGACTTCGTTGTTACAGATTCGAGGAAAATGGACCTTGTCGCTGGGATTCCAGCCACCCAGCAGCCACATTTTGCCATTGAACACCAGAGCGCCGGCACCGTCCCGAGGCGCGTACGCCGCCTTTTGAGTTACGTTGACCCATTTGTAATTCACCGCCTTTCGCGAGGATACGAACTGAATTGAGGTCGCTGATTTCTGCTCTGCACGCGTGTTGCATGTGTGGCCAAGCCAGAGAGCTGGGAGAACCAGCCAAAATGCGATTCTGTACATCGTGGTCAATTCCTCTTTGAGACTATTTGCGGTCTACTATGCGAGTCGCACGGGAATCAGCAGGCCTGTTAAGGAAATAGGACTACGTCAATTTCGTCACCTGCATGATACGCCCGCTCGCCCTTGGGAAAAAACGCCAGGCAGTCGGCGTTGCTCAACGTGCGCAGATCAGCTGAACCCTTCCACGCGAGCAATTCGACTTGCGATTGGTCTTCGATCGCGCGTAGCCGAGCGGGAAAGTACGTCGGCCGGTCGCCCCGATGGCGATGATCGTTCGTTAGCCGAGCCGCCTGCGTCGCCAGCCGATCGGCACACCCGCCCGACAACCGTGCAATGGTCGGACGAACAAACAGTTCGAAACAGACCAAACTGCTGACCGGATTGCCAGGTAGGCCGAATACCAGCTTGTCACCGGCCGGGTCGGCCAGCACGCCGAACCAAACCGGCTTGCCGGGCTTGAGATTGACTTTGTGAAACACCTGCGCGACACCGAGCGAGGCCAGCACGCCAGGAACCAGGTCCAGTACTCCTGCCGACACTCCGCCGGAGAGCACCAAGACGTCAGCCTCCAAACCTCGCCCAGCCAACTCTGTCAAGGACTGCTCGTCGTCACGACCAATCCCCAAATCGATGTGGCAACCGCCAGCGCGCTGCACCAAAGCGCCTAGCATCGGACCGTTGCTGTTGCGGATCTGGCCGGCGGCAGGGGCGTCGCCTGCCGATACCAATTCATTACCAGTCGACAATACGGCGACGCTCGGTGACGGAAATACTGAGACTTGCGGTCGACCAACTTCGGCCAGTAGCCCGATCTCGATTGGTCGCACCAGCGTGCCCTTCGGTAACACCACTTCACCGCGTCGCAGCGAAGTGGAGCGGCGCATGATGTGTTGCCCGGCGTCCACCTGTTGTTTGGCGAGTCGTACGGCCGCCGCCTGCCCCTCGACCGATTCCGTCAGTTCGACCATAACGATGGCCTTGGCACCGGCGGGAACCGGCGCCCCGGTCATGATCCGAGTGGCCGTTCCCGTGGTAACCGGGTGTGACGGTGTTTCGCCGGCAGTCACTTCTTCGCGCACGGTCAGTTCGACTGGCGTCGTTTTCGCGTCGGTGGCCAGCACGGCGTAGCCATCCACCATAGACTTGTCGTGCGGTGGCGAGTCAATGTCGCTGCTTATGTCGTGGGCCAGCACACGTCCGAGTGATTGTTAGAGCGAGACCGTTTTCGAGGCCTTCGTGCGAACGCATTTAAAGATCAATTCTAGTGCTTCGTCGACGTTGATCATGTTGTGAAGATCTTTCGGAGGTACTTAGCTTTGGGCCAAGAAACGGGCCAACAGATCGTGGCCGCATTCGGTCAAGAAACTTTCAGGGTGAAACTGCCAGCCTTCCAGCATCCATTCCTTGTGACGAATGGCCATGATCTCGCGCTGGGCGTCAGGGCCGTCCGCCCACGCTGAGACTTCAAAATCCGGGCTCAACGTATCAGGCTCGATCACAAGGCTGTGATACCGCGTCGCCGTGAAGGGATTGGCAAGACCGGCGAACAACCCGCGACCGTCATGGTGAATCTGATCCGTCTTGCCATGCATGAGTTGTTTGGCCCGAACGATCGTGCCGCCGGTTGCCTGGCCGATCGACTGATGGCCCAAACAGACACCCAGAACAGGTAGTTCTCCCGCAAAACGCTCGACCGCCGCAACCGAAATGCCAGCTTCGTTGGGTGTGCAGGGGCCGGGTGAAATGACAAGATGGCTCGGCTTTTTCGCTTCGATCTCTGCGATCGTTATCTGGTCGTTTCGATGCACCTCGATCACCAAGGAAGGGTCAACTTCCCCGAATCGTTGGACGAGGTTGTAAGTGAAGGAATCGTAGTTGTCGATGAGCAAGATCATGAAGGCATTTTAGTCCGCCCACAGGCGCTGTGCCATGGGAGCCCATTGCCATCGTAACCCAGCGCCATCGTAACCCATTGCCATCGTAACCCAGCGCCTCCCGTTCCGCGTGACCTTCTTCAGTCGCCCAACGCAATCCGAACATCACGTAGACGAGCTGTCCATGAACGTCCAACGGCCACAAGTCAGCGACTATGATGTCGTCGACTTTCCCAGCCTACCATTTGCCGCCTCGCATCCGGACCGCATGGCCACGTTGGGTCTGCTGTTTGGGATGCAACCGACCGACGTCGAACATTGTCGTGTCCTTGAAATCGGCTGTGGTGCCGGAGGCAATATCTTGCCGATGGCCACGAACTTGCCGGACAGCGAATTCGTGGGCATCGATCTGTCTGCCTCGCAGATCGACGAAGCATTGCAGATCACCCGCGCCGTCGACGTGTCGAATCTACGGTTGGAAGCGATGGACTTAGGCGATCTGAACGAGTCCTTCGGCAAGTTCGACTATGTCATCTGCCACGGAGTCTATTCCTGGACCACCGATGCAGCCCGCGAAAAGATCCTCTCAATTTGTCAACAGAACCTGACGCCACAGGGAATTGCCTACGTGAACTACAACACGTATCCCGGTTGGCACTTGCAGGGAATGGTGCGTGACATGATCAGCTATCACGCCAACAAGTTCGAGGACCCACAGCAACGCACGACGCAGGCGCGTGCCATGATCAGTTTCTTCGAGACCGCGCTGGCTAATGACCAATCGACGTACAGCCAGCTACTGCGAAACGAACTGCAGGTGAGTCGCGGTTATTCAGACAAGTTCCTTTTCCACGCCCTCTTGAATGTCGTCAATCATCCCTGTTACCTGCACGAATTTGTGGGCCGCGCCAAACAGGCTGGAATGCAATATCTGGGCGACGCGGATATCACGTTGATGTGGGCGGCCATGCTGCCACCCGAATCACAGGCTACGCTATGCGACATTTCCCAGGAAACGGTTGACTTCGAGCAGCATCTGGACTTTCTGCGCAACACGATGTCCCGCCGGAGTCTACTTTGTCATCCCGACATCAAACTCGATCGCACGCTCCGTGTGGCATCGATGGAAAAGCTGTTTATAGGGTCCAATCTGCGTGCTGATCCGAGCACTGAAACGATTGGCACGACGACTAAGGCGACCTTCCGAGCTCTAGATGGTCGATCAGTTTCGACACCCCATCCAGGCGTGCAGGTTGCGCTGGATCACTTGTCGCGCTGCTGGCCCGTGCCGGTCGCATTTGAGGCCTTGCAGACCGAAGTTACGACGCGATCGCCGGAGCATGGCTCATGGCAAACAGATCTGCTCAATTGTGTCGCAGCCGGGCTCATTGAATTGTCCCAGCGATTACCTGCCTGTGATCGACATGTCGAAGAGAAACCCCGTGCCACGCGGCTGGCGCGGTACCAAGCGGTGTCTGGAGAACTCATTACCGACCTGCGGCATTACGCCAAGGACCTGTCGAGTTTGGATCGAGTGATCCTGGCCAATCTGGACGGCAATCACGATGCGGCCATGCTGGCGGACGTCGTGCGTCAGCGTGTGGAGGCGGGAGAGGCTGAACTCCCCCAGATTGCGACCACCAGCGGTCAAACGGATGTCGAGGTATTGATCAGCGACGCCTTAGCGCGTTTTTCGCGGCAGGCGTTCTTACTGCGCAGAGAATGACCGATACGACGCAGTTCACCAGTTTGCCGTTCAATGGTGTGACGTAAGTCAAGTGATGTCGAATTGGAAAGGGTCAGGGCTGAATGGCACTTAATCGACGTAAGGTTGCTGGTGGCAGTAGCTTGAATTGCTCTTCACAAGAAGGGCCTCACTTGGGATGAGTTTGAAGTTATTGACATGCTTCAAACACATTCGGCAAGGAGGCCCTCGTGTTCTATTC
>JASLRF010000068.1 GCA_030744095.1 Pirellulaceae bacterium
AGTTCATGGGGTCTTCGTTAAAGGTCTGAATTCCGTCGTCACCGAGACTGACGCTCAACGATGTCGTCGTGGTCCGCCGCGGGTCGATCTGATGATAGTTGCCGGTGTTGGCGTCGACGCGATTGCCACCTTCGGCCGAACTATACCCATATAACAATCCCTGTGTTGGGTGCAGCGTGATGTCGTCGACGTTTCCGCCAACAATTCCAACGGTATTCTGCACGGCACCGCTGAACGGATTGACAACCAAGAGCCGCTCTGCGTCGACACCAGAATCTTGCAACGCATACAGTGTCACGTCCCCAAGATTGAATTCGACGGAACTGTTCTGGTCGAACAAGACCGGGACCTGTGGACCGGTGGCGATGTTTGAAAGGTTGGTGCCGTTGATGTGATCTTCGGCGATTCGGTTGAGCGAGTTCGCCGGCTCCACTCGAACCAACGGATTGCTGGGCAACGGAAGGGCAAACTGATCCATTCCTTCAGGTCGCACTGCGTTAGCAGCCACCGCGACGAAGTATCGTCCGACTGCCGTGCCGACTGCGGGAAACTCCACCGGACCCAGGAAGGGGTCGAGCACGCCGGCGCTGCCGCGGGACAAGTCATCGGAACTCGAACCAGCCAATGGCGCCGGCCGGTCTTCCGACACGTTGGAATCGGTGCCGATGGCGACCAGATTCCCAACGTCATCGAAGACCCACAAATTGGTATTTGGTCGAGCGAACCCGTCAGCGTAATCGACATCCAGAATCAATGACGAATGTGACGTGCCCACCGTACCTTGCACGGAATCGTATTCAACGTCGAACTGGAACCAATCGACATCATCCGGCAACGCGATCTCGCCGGAGATCCCCAAAGCCGCCTGATCCGTGTTGAGGACATTTCCCAGGACGACGGGCGTACTAACCAGGCCGTTCGTATCGATCCCATTGGCATCCAACGCCTCGGTCGCTTCACCCACCAACGGCGAATGCGAGGGCTGACCAAAGACCTGAATCCCGTTGGTGGCGTTGCGAATGTCCGCGTGACGGATTGTCGAGCCCGGGAATTCGTCGGTTTCGCCGAGGCGAATCTGCAGCTGGTATGCGCCTTTGGTCAAGCCGCCGTCGAGCTGATTGAGATCGGCGCTGCTGCTACGGATGCGGACATAATAAGTGTTCGTTGTGTTGGCGGGTCCGGGCAGGACGACACGCATCCCGGCATCCTGCGGATTGGTTGTGTACCGATCGGGTTCGCCGAAAGCCGACTTCCGCAACGGTTGAATGTGGTTGGTGGGCATCGTGGACGAACGAAATAGCAGGCCAGGATTTCCGGTCTCGGCGCCAGAGTTGTCTGATCGCGCCAATACCGAACCATTCGCGTCAATCAACTCGATCACCGAATCCAGCGCGTGGGCCGTGCGATCGATGTCAAACCAGACTTCTGTTCCCGCAGCGGCATCGAAACTGTAGATGTCGATATCATTCACGGCGCTGATCAGGCCGTGTGCTTCAAAACCGAGCCGCAGGTTTTCGTCGCCGGCCTTTTCGTGCGGTGCCAACGCGCCGATATGCTGGGCATCCCGAATCGTGGCATTGTTCCCCGGTGCCGCCAATACTGCAGACTCGGATTCCGTGATCGTCTCGACGTTGCGGTCATTGGCAAACTGTGCGATGGTGACGCTATCCCAGTCTCCCGCGAAATTGGTTTGTCCGACAACTCCGGATGCGGTCGCCAACTCAAGAAATGAAGTCACAGTTGCTGTGGTAGCCGTTGGGTCGAGCGTCCAGGCGAAGGCGGTCGTGACATCTCGAGGGCCGTGCACTTGGCCCAAAGCTGGGTCGATAAAGGGTGGCAGGCTGGTGGTGTCGATGTTGCCCGCTATCGAATACGTGGTACCCGCACCGGTGATCGCGGTCTGTAGTTCGTTGAATTGATCGGCCGCCCAACCATCGTAGGTTGCGTTGACCTGTTCGGGGCCAGCGAAATAGAACCCGCCGTGGCTGAAACCGAATCGTTGGGGACCATCCAAAGTAAATGCGCGAAAATCCGCGTCGCCGGGGGTACCAGATGGATAGAGAAAGTCGTCACTGATTCCCTGCACATCTTCGTCCAGGTAGCTGATGAACTGCAGAGCGCCAAACGCCGATGTACTGTCAAACGTCAACTCGTTGAACAGAACGGCGACTCCGTCCAAAAATGAGGTCTCGGCTGCCCAGGTGACCGTTCCGTTGGCTCCCGCAAAACTCCCGCGGCTGACAACAACGTCGTCAGATACCAGCGTGGGTTGCTGGGTGATCGTTGACGCCTCCAGATTGATCGCCGCGCCGGCATTGCCGACATCGATGTAATTCACGAAGTCAAAAATGAAGTCTTGATTGACGGCCAGCATGGTCGTTCCCTGGACTGTCACGCCGCTGCCACCGCCCAGGAATCTGATGTTTCCGCCAGCCGTCGGTTGCGCTTCGAAATGCCCCGACATATTGACTAGTACGTCATTGTCGACCAACAAGCCGTTGTTGACTTCAGGCCCGGTGGGCAACCGTGGAAAATCGGATTGACCGGTATCAATTCCGTTGTTATCCGTATCGACTTGGGGAGTTCCATCCGGCTCGAAACCCGCGCCAACCGTGTCATCACCAATCGAAGTCAAGACCACTGGGCTTCTGGGCTGACCAATAATCTGCAGGCTGCCGCCAATTCGGTCGGTAATGTCAAGCGGACGCCCTGTGGCCGTGAAGCCCGCGTTCGCCCCTCGTAGTTTCACGACGAGACTCTCCGTTGGACTACTTTGCAAACGCAAACCACCCAACGTGTGCTGGTCGGGCACATAGATTGTCTGATCGAGCAAGACGTGGACCACGTCCGTGTCGTCCCACACCGACGCGGTCGTTAGCGTCGCCCCCCGGACGAGCATTCCGTTGATCTCGTTGTCAGCAAGCCGGTTCAATCGCACCAAGGGACCTTGGTTGTTCCCGTATCCTGTCAGCAGGCCAATCGGCGAGTCGACGTTTTCGCCGCGATTGTAGGTCGTGCGACCAACGTCGGCCTGCAGGGTCGCGTCCAAGGCATTGGCGTTGATATTGACTACCGGCCCAGCGTTATCCACCATCGTGTTTTCGATGATGACTGGCTGTGCACCACGCACGAAAATCAGTGCCGCGTCATTTGTGCCGCGTCCATTTCGATTGGGGGTGGCTGTGGCTCCGACACCATCGGCATTGTGCTCTAGTAAGGAATGCGCGATGCGGACACCAGCCTGCTGAATTTCGACTGGATTAAAACTGGCAAAATTACCCGCTATCCGCACGTTACCACCGGCGTAGGATACCTGCGAGTGGTCCAGGCTGCCGCGTGTCGAGGGGCCAAAGAAGATCCCGCCCCAATCGCCGGGTGTGGGTATCGACCGGTCGGTATTGTTTGTGACATCAAAGGTCCCACCACGTCCAAAACGATCGTCGTTCACCGACGTGAAGATCACTTCCTGGCCGTCCAGACCTTCGGCAATGATCTGACCACCGAATCTCGTCTCGAGCGTGGCACCGTTCATCTTGACCACCACGCCTGGATCGATCGCCAGTCTTGCATCCAAGCGTGGACGTAGATCATCCAGATTGACGCGAAGTTCGCCACCGATCTGTTCGCCCGTGTCCGTGAAGGTGGTATCGGTGGCGTTGATTTCCGCCACCAGCGTGTAGATAGGAACGCCAGCCGCGGGATCGGACGAACAGTAGATTCGGCGAGAATCGAAGCCAGCGCTGGGCAACGGCAATCGTGCCAACTGAATGACGTTTTGACTACCCGCCAGCGTGATCGTGTCCGTCGGTACGGAAGGCGCGGCTTCGTTGCCATCGGCATCCACGAACACAACACGATAAGCGTAGTCGCCGGGCGCCAGGGCGGCACCTGGCAAAATAGTGGTCAAGCCTACGGAAAGGATGTGATCGGCCGCTCCGCTGAATGTGATGTTACTGCCGT
>JASLRF010000069.1 GCA_030744095.1 Pirellulaceae bacterium
ACCTCACGGCGATCAGGCGTGGTTTTTCAAGGTCACGGGCAAAGACGTTGCGCTTGAGCCACACGCCGAGGCTTTTGTCGAGATGGTGCGGTCCTTGAAATTTGCTGAAAATGGCGAGCCATCATGGACCGCCCCAGTGGATTGGCGGCGAAAGGAGGACAGCGGGCCGCGAGGTCCCATGTCGTCACGGTTTGCCACCCTGGAGATCGACGGAGAAGGCGATCCCCTTGAATTGACGGTGACACCACTGCGCTTGCCTGGCGAAGATCTAACCAGTTACGTGTTGGCCAATGTAAACCGTTGGCACGGCCAACTGGGATTACGGCCGATCAGCGCTAAACAACTGCCGACCAAGTCGACGCAATTCGATTTGGCTGGCGCGCAGGTGACGATTGTCAATCTACGGGGAAACCTGGGCGGTGCTACGACGAGGCCAATGTCACCACCGTCAGTGCTCGACGCGCGTCGTCCAGCGCCGTCTGCAACGACAGCCGGACCATCGATTAAGTTTGACACGCCCCAGGGGTGGTCGCCGGGTGAGCTAGAGGTCTCGCGAGGTGGGATTCAGATTCGCCGACAGGCCGTCTTTGAAGTCAAGAAAGATGGTCAGTCGGTCGAGATTACTGCGACGCGGATGCCTGGCAATCCTTCCTTGTTGTTGATGAACGTTAACCGCTGGCGTAGGCAAATTCAGCTCGACCCAATTACCGAAGCAGAACTCGATGCCGAAAGCGAGAAGATCGATATCGATGGGACGGTTGGCGCTTACGTGCAACTGATCGGTGACAAAGACGCGATCTTGGGTGTCGTGGCCTTCCGCGAAGGGATGGCCTGGTTCATCAAATTGCAGGGCGACCACGACCTGGCAATTCAAGAGCGAACTCGTTTTGACGAGTTTCTGAAATCGATTCGATTCGAATAGACCAACTGCTCACAGACCATTCTCCTTACGACCAGATAGTTATGGCCTCAATCACGACCGAAAGCTCCGACTCGTCCGATGCGATGCTGGATTCCCTGGACACGACATTATCCGTGATCACGACTTGCTTGCGCCCCTTGGCATCCTTGCGTCTGACGGTTGTGTTATTTGCGCTTTCCATTGTGATCGTCCTGGTAGGTACGTTGGCCCAGGTCAACATGGATATGTGGGAAGTCATGGATCGCTACTTTCTTTCGTGGTTTGCCTGGATTGAATTTCAGGTGTTCTTTCCTCGATCCTGGTTTCCGAACCTGCAGAACGTACCGTTTGGTTTTCCGTTTCCAGGAGGTGCCATGATCGGTGCGTTGCTGGCACTGAACCTGGTCTCTGCTCATGTTGTGCGGTTTAAGGTTCAAGCCAAGCGTCGGCGTATGGTGGTCGGCTTGGTTGTGCTGTTGGTCGGTATCGTGTTGACATCGCTGGTTGTCCTTAGCGGGCATAACATGACCGGTTTGCAGGGCAACGCGCCCGCCAGTTGGGCAACGTCGTGGCTGTTGGTCAAGGTGGGCGTGGCCGTCACGGGTTTGGCCTCACTCGTTGGGACGATCATGCTACCTTTGGCTGATTCGCGTCGCTGGATTGAACGTGTTGCGCTGGGGAGTTCGGCCGTCATTCTGATGGTCACCGCGGCCTGGCTGTTTCTGGCGGGTGAAGGTGCGTATCTTGGTGATGCGGGGATGCGCATTCTCTGGCAGCTCATTCAAGGCGGTTTCTCTGGGGGGATCTTGCTTGTCGGCTGCATTCTTCTATTCAAGAAACGTGGTGGTATCGTCCTGATCCATCTTGGTGTCGGGCTGCTGATGTTTGGCCAGTTTTGGGTTGCCAAGTATGACATCGAAGAGCAGATGACGATCGAGGAAAATACCACGGTCTCGTTTGCCAAAGACATACGCCGCACGGAACTGGCGGTGATCGACTCCAGCGACACGACCAAGGACATCGTCGTCGTCATTCCGCAGCCTCTGTTGTTGCAAAGTGTGCGTCTAGCGAAGGGTAAGCTCGATGGTGGACCGGGGCACACTCAGCGAGGAATTCGTGACTGGTTTGGCAGCCCCCCTTTCCTCGACGATCAGGGCATTATTCACCATGACGACTTGCCCTTTGACGTTCAGGTTCTCGTGTACTACAAGAATGCGAATTTGGAGGATCCCAAGACGACTGAGACCAACTTGGCTACCGATGGGACCGGGCTGAACGTTGTCGCGAAGCCGGTTCGCGCGGCTAGCGGTGCGAGCAGTTCGTCCGTCGATTTGGCCGCCGCTTACGTCAAGCTCCTGTCGAAGAAAAATGGCCAGGAGTTGGGGACTTTCATGTTGTCTCAGATTGCGTCCTCGCAGGATATCGTCGAAGAGGTCGCGGTCGCCGACCATGCCTATGAAATGTCGCTGCGATTTGCACGCAGCTACAAGCCTTATTCAGTTACCTTGGTGGACGTTCGCAAGGACGATTATCTAGGAACAAGTACGCCACGTAACTACTCGTCGGACATCCACCTGGTCGACGCCGATCGCGGTACGGATCGAAAAGTTCGCATTTGGATGAACAATCCGTTGCGTTACGCGGGTGAGACGATCTACCAAACTGGTTACGCCGGCCCACCGCAGGTTGCCAAAGAGACGACGACGCTGTCGATTGTGACCAATTCCGGCTGGATGATTCCGTATGTTGCCTGCATGTTAGTGGCCACCGGGATGCTGGCTCATTTTCTTTCCGTTTTGCTGCGGTTTCTCAAGCGGCGTGAAGGGGCCGCGGCGACGGCTTCCGAAAGCGTTGTCGAGATGAAAGCCGCCAAACGACCCGGAAAACCTGGAAAGGACAAGTCGAAGTCCTCCGATCAAGCCTCGTCGTCAGTCGCCACCACAGCAGGCAGCGAGCACTGGGCTTCGATTGCGGTGCCGGTAGCTGTTGTGGGTCTCTTTGCCATCTTGTTCTTCCGGGCGGCGAATCGACCGGAGGCCACCCCCGGTGAAATGGACCTGCAGGCGGTTGGCGAACTACCCGTGATCGCGGACGGTCGAGTGAAGCCGTTTGATACGCTGGCAAGAAACACCCTCCGCGTGATCAGCACTCGCGAATCGTTCAAAGGACGAATCGAAGGTACGGCATTGAAGGAACAATGGCCTGAGATCGTGGCCGATTTACACAAGAAATGGCCAGCCGTTGACGCCGCCAGACTGAAGGCGTTGGATGGCGACATCGACGCGGCGATCGAGATGGTCGAACAAGAAACCGAAGAGGAGCACTACGTCGTTGACAACTATGTCGACACCTTGACAACTGGACGTTTTCCAGCGATTCGGTGGCTGATGGATGTGATCGCTCGGCCAGCTGTTGCCGAGAAGCACAAAGTCTTCCGGATCGACAATCTCGAAGTGCTCGATATGCTGAAACTGAATCGACGCAAGAGCAACTGTTATTCCGTCGAGGAAGTTCGTGGTGGAGTCGAGGAGTTCGAGCGTCAAGTGAATGCCGCCCGCAGGCTTGATGTCGAAAAGCTATCTACGTTTCAGCGCAAGCTTCTCGAGTTGGATCAACGCATTCGTAGCTTCACACAGATCGGTGCGGCGTTTCAGCCGCCGACGTTGCCACCGTTGCCGACACCCGAAGAATTCGAAAAGGACCGAGCGACTGCGACAAGTAAGATCGACGCTTTCCGGCAAGCTTATTTTGGCTTCATGCAGAGCATCGATTCAATTCACCCACCATTGGCCGTGCCGAACGAAGAGGGCTCCACAGTTGGTGGCGAGCCACACAAAGAGGACGACGACCAATGGCAACCTTACTCCAAAGCTTGGGCGACGGCGTTGATCAACGTCCGAATGTTGGGCCAAGACCCACCACCATCGCTGGAACATCTCAACAAGATCATCGTGGCGTATGGAGGTCGCGAGCCCGAGAAGTTTAACGACGAGGTCCAACGATACAAACGGCATCTGCGCCGAGATGGCCCGCCGCAATTGAAATCGAAATACGCCAAGACTGGACTGACCGCGACCGGACTGATGACAACCGGTTTCGTCGAACGGTACTTTGGCACGTTTTATGGATTTGAAGCGTACTTCAATTACGTCTCGCCATTCTTCTTCTGCTGGTGGCCGTATCTGCTTGCGTTTGTTTTGACTGCGACCTCGTGGCTGGTCTGGCCAAAGCCACTCAATCGAGCCGCATTCTGGCTGATTGTCTTTACGTTGGTCATTCATACGCTGGCGCTCGCGGCTCGAATTTACATTTCCGGGCGACCGCCGGTGACGAATCTTTACTCGTCGTCCGTTTTCATTGGCTGGGGAGCCGTGATCTTCGGACTCGTGCTGGAATACCTCTATCGCAATGGAGTTGGCAATGTTGTGGCCGCGACCATCGGCTTTGCCACCATGGTCATTGCCCATAATCTGGCGGGCGATGGGGATACGTTCACTGTCTTGCAAGCGGTGCTTGATACTCAGTTCTGGCTGGCAACGCATGTCGTCTGCATCACGCTTGGCTACTCAACCACCTTCCTGGCAGGCGCGATCGGCTTGATCTATGTCCTGTGGGGTGTGTTTACGTCTCAGTTGAACGCACCGGTGCGAAAAGACCTGGCACGGATGATCTACGGCGTCACTTGCTTCGCGATGTTTTTTAGTTTCGTCGGAACGGTGCTTGGTGGACTTTGGGCCGATGATTCATGGGGCCGGTTTTGGGGTTGGGATCCGAAAGAAAACGGAGCGTTGCTGCTCGTCTTGTGGAACGCCCTGGTTTTGCACGCTCGCTGGGGTGGCATCGTCAAAGAACGCGGTCTGGCCATCTTAGCCCTGAGTGGCAATATTGTTACCGCTTGGTCTTGGTTTGGTGTCAACGAACTGGGCGTCGGTCTGCATTCCTACGGCTTTACCGAAGGTGTCTTGCCCATGCTGGCCATATTTGTCGGCAGCCAACTGGTGGTTGCCGCGATTGGGTGTCTGCCATTGACGATGTGGCTCAGCTATCGCGCGGAGCAGGATCAGGCATTGGCTGGTTAGTGTGTCTTAGCGATTGCGTGCCATCTTGTTAAACAGCTCGGCGCGGGCTTGCATTTCCAGTAGGTTGTCGTTGCCAAATTTTTCCACCAGGGCGCGGGCCACTTCAAAGGCGACCACGTTTTCGACGATCACGCTTGCTGCTGAGACGGCGCAGACATCGCTCCGTTCGTATTCCGCTGACTCGACCTGTTTGGATTCCAAGTTGATCGATTCGAGCGGTGTGCGGAGTGTACTAATGGGCTTCTTCGCGGCACGAACGACCAACGGTTGGCCGTTGGTCATACCTGCCTCCAGGCCACCGGCATGATTGGTCGGGCGGACGTATCCCAGGTTGTGTGAGTCTTTCTGGCTGCTGTCGAATTCAATGGGATCGTGGACCTGCGAACCCGGTCGACGCGCAGCCTCGAAGCCCAGCCCGATTTCCACACCTTTGATCGCCTGGACAGCCATAACTGCCTGCGCAATACGCCCGTCGAGCTTGAGGTCCCACTGAGCGTGTGTCCCCAGTCCAAACGGGAGGCCTTCCACCCGAACTTCGACAATGCCGCCCAACGTGTCGCCTTGCTTGCCGGTTTCGTCGATTAGCGATTTGATTTCGTCGTCGCGGGACGGGTCTAGGGAATAGACTTCGCTGGCATCTCGCAATTCGAACTGTTTGGCAAGGGGAGCGTCTTGCGGAGGAACCTCGATGCCGCCGAGCTCAACGACATAGCCGATCGTTGTGATTGCAAACTGTGCCAGCAATTGTTTGGCCAGTGCACCTGCAGCGACACGGACGGAAGTCTCGCGAGCACTCGCACGTTCCAGAATGCCACGGATCGAACCGAGGTATTTGATTGCCCCCGTCAAATCGCCGTGTCCAGGTCGAGGTCGTTGTAGATCTTCGAGTTGTTCGAGCTTGTAATCGCGATTGACCACTTGGAGCGTGATCGGGCTACCCAGCGTCGTTTGCTTCCAGATTCCGGAGAGCAGTTCAACGCGATCGGTTTCGATACGCTGACGGCCGCCGCGACCGTAGCCACCTTGTCGCCGCTTCAATTCGACATCGATGACGTCTGTGTCAATTTCCAGGCCAGCGGGAAAACCGTCCACGATGGCCAGCATCGTTTTTCCGTGGGACTCGCCAGCCGTCCAATAACGCAACATAGGAACTCGTTTTATCGGGTCGTAGCCTCCCCTCGGTTGGGCCGTGGTGTTGCAGCCAGCGCGACACACTCTGTCGTGCTGGTCGGCCCAGGGAAAGCGTCTGGTGGATGCAATCGCGTCTCAGACTCGATTCTAATCTCCCCCGTTTTCAGAGGATAGTGTGGTTGCGTTGGTCTGCAGCTCGCGCGAAGATTGTCGCTCCGCCGCCGCTGCCACTGGATTCGACATGGTGAAACGGTTTCTTCGTCAACGCTGGTTTCTGATCGCACTATTTGCCGTTTTGGTGATTGGGATTGGTGGTGCCGAGTTGTTGGAGCCATTGGCCGCCAGTAAGACGCTACGAGATTGTGTGGTGGCTAGTGTCTTGTTCTTGATGGCTTTGCCGCTGGAAGCAAGCGCGATGTGGCGGTCGATGTCACGGCCCTGGCCGCCGCTACTGGCGGTGGCGATCAACTTCGGATTGCTCCCGCTCTTTGCATGGGCCGTTTCGCTGGGTTTGGACCCGATCATGGCACCCGGGCTGCTCGTCGCCGCCGCAACCCCCTGCACGCTCGCATCCGCTTCGGTCTGGACGCGGCGGGCCGGCGGAAACGACTCCGTTTCGATCCTTGTCACGATTTTCACTAATGCAACTTGTTTCTTTGTCACACCGTTGTGGCTGTTGGCCATGACCGGACAGACCATCGACAACCCCGACCTGAGCTTGTCAAAAATGGCACTGAAATTGGGGTTGCTGGTCGTGCTACCGATGATGCTCGCCCAGTTCGTGCGGTTGCACCAACCGCTGGCGAGTTGGGCAACGAAAAGCAAGCCGTTGCTCAGCATTTTTGCTCAAAGCGGCATCCTGTCGATGGTCTTCTTCGGAGCAGTTCGGACAGGACTACGGCTGGGCGTGGCCGATGCGACTGAGCTGGCTCCCCTGAGATTGTTCGCCATGTTGGTTGCCGTCTGCACAGTCCACACAACCATGCTCGTGGCGGGCCTCTGGCTGGCTCGGCTGTTCCGGTTCTCGCGCGAAGATCAGATCGCGGTGGCCTTTGCAAGCAGTCAGAAAACACTGATGGTGGGGCTGTTAATGGCAATATCGCTCCAGGTTTCGATCTTGCCGATGGTCACCTACCACGTGATGCAGTTGCTGATCGACACACTGATTGCAGACCGTTTTCGCCGCCAAGCCGAAATTGCGTCAAATGAGTCTCCGGAGAGTTGCTAGCGTTGCCAGTGAGTTCGCTTCAAGACTGTGAATCAATCGAGTTTCAACCAGTTACAGCAAATTCACAGCTTCTCCTGGAAATGGCGGCTAGTGCTCTGTCA
>JASLRF010000070.1 GCA_030744095.1 Pirellulaceae bacterium
GGTCTACAACCACACCGCCGAAGGCAACGAGCAGGGGCCAACGATCTCGTTGCGTGGAATCGACAATGCTGCATACTACCGACTGACTCCTGAAAACCGTCGGTACTACATGGACTACACGGGCTGCGGCAATACGTTGAACATGCTCTCGCCACGTGTGCTCCAGCTGATCATGGACAGCCTGAGGTACTGGGTCCAGGAAATGCACGTCGATGGTTTTCGATTCGATCTGGCCAGCGCGCTGGCTCGCGAACTGCACGCCGTGGACCGGTTAGGCGCGTTTTTCGACATCATGTGTCAGGACCCGATCCTATCGCAAGTCAAGCTGATCGCCGAGCCCTGGGATTTGGGGGAAGGCGGGTATCAAGTCGGTAACTTCCCTACGGGCTGGACGGAATGGAACGGTATGTATCGGGACAGCTTGCGCAGTTTCTGGCGTGGCGACGGCAGCACGGTCTCGGAAGTCGCCTCACGTTTCTCCGGAAGTAGCGACCTGTACGAGCACAGTGGGCGTCGTCCTTACGCCAGCATTAATTTCATCACCGCGCACGATGGTTTCACGCTGCACGATTTAGTTAGCTACGACAACAAGCACAACGACGCCAACAAAGAGAACGGGCAGGACGGCGAGAATCACAACTTGAGCTGGAATTGTGGTGCGGAGGGTGCCACCAATGACCCCGAGGTGATCGCCCGGCGCAACAAACAGAAGCGCAATTTCCTCGCCACATTGATGCTCTCGCAGGGCGTCCCCATGCTCTGCGCCGGCGACGAATTTGGCCGTACACAACGCGGCAATAACAACGCATACTGCCAGGACAACAAGCTCAGCTGGCTAAATTGGAATTTCAGCGACGAGCAAGAAGAACTACATGATTTTGTCCGTATGCTAATTCGCTTGCGGGCCGAACAGCCCGTCCTGCGCCGCCGGCAGTTCTTTCAAGGTCGCCCGATCCGCGGTTCCCAGGTCAAGGACATTTCATGGCTTGAACCGTCCGGCCAAGAAATGACCGATGCCGCTTGGAACGCGGAATTCGTGCGATGCCTGGGTATGCTGCTCGCCGGCGACCAAATTGACGAAACCGACGAACGTGGCGACCGAATTGTGGGTGACACGCTGCTTTTGTTACTCAATGCACATCACGAACCGATTCCGTTTACGCTTCCTGAGCACACGAAAGGCTGGTGGGATCTGGCGTTGGACACGGCGCACGATACGACGGACGATCTTCTGCACAGCGTCGGCCACGTCTACGAACTCGCCGAACGGTCGCTAGCCGTGTTCCGCTTCTGCGAACAAGACGAGTAAGCCATTGATCCCATCATAGACCCTCCCCATGACGCAGCGCTTCCACGACGCGCCGCATCATCGGGGCAGATTTGATCTTCGACGTTGACCGAGTGCATGACGAATCCATTTCCTCATCCTGTGAATCCGTCTCAGGGCGCATGGCGCGGCAAAGATGGACAGGTTGGCTGGCAACTTTGGGCGCCCCACTGCGATCATGTTGGCTTGGTGACCTGGAGGGATGGCGTTCGATCCGAAGCTCCGATGACGGCCGTTGGTGACGGTTTCTTCTCCCACACAGAACGCTCCGCCGCTGCGGGTCTCCGCTATGCGTTTCATCTACCTGGCGGTCAACTTCGACCAGATCCTGTCTCGCGCTGGCAACCTGAAGGCGTGCACGAGCCTTCGGCGCTCTACTTTCCCAATGAATTCCAATGGACCGATCACGATTGGCGTGGCGTGCCCGGCGAATCGCTCGTGATCTACGAAATGCACGTCGGCACCTTTACGCCAGCTGGCACGTTTGAGGCAGTCATCGAGCGATTGCCGGAACTGGTCGATTTGGGCGTGACGGTAATCGAAATCATGCCAGTCTCACAGTTTCCGGGCGACCGCAATTGGGGCTACGACGGCGTTCACCCTTTTGCTGCTCAGAATACCTACGGAGGACCATTCCACTTACAGTGTCTGGTCGACGCGGCACACGCGATGGGTTTGGCGGTCCTGTTGGATGTTGTCTACAACCATCTTGGCCCAGAGGGAAACTACCTGAGCGAATTCGGGCCATACTTCATTGATCGACACCACACACCGTGGGGTGCGGCAGTCAACTTTGACGGCCCCGACTGCGCCCCCGTGCGGCGCTTTTTTGTTGACAACGCGTTGTTTTGGATTCACGACTTTCATTTGGATGGTTTGCGATTGGACGCGGTGCAGACGATGGTCGATGACGGCGCGCGGCATATCCTGGAGGAGATTCAGACTGCCGTGCAAGATGTCGCGAGCCAACAGCATCGTCATGTCCACGTGATTGGCGAGACCAATCAGAACGACTCACGATTGACCAGGCCTAGAGCAGAAGGTGGTTACCAGTTGGATGGCATATGGGCGGACGACTTGCACCATAGCCTGCACGCCTTGTTGACGGGCGAGTCCGATGGTTACTACGTGGATTTTGGTCAAGCAGAACATGTCGCCAAGGTTTGGGAACGAGGCTTGGCGTACGATGGCTGCTACAGTCGCTTTCGCCGGCGCCGCCATGGAAACTCGGCGGCCACGACTCCCCCGGCACGGTTTGTGGTCGGCCTGCAGAATCATGATCAAGTTGGCAACCGGTTTGATAGCGCACGGTTTTCGTCGCTCGCTTCCCCCGAACGACAACGCCTGGCCGCAGCTATGATCTTGCTTTCGCCATTCACGCCGCTCTTGTTTATGGGTGAAGAATATGGCGAAACCAGCCCCTCCCGGAACAGGGATTGCTCCTCACAACTGGCCGTTCAGTTTAGGAAAGTGACACGAATTGCAGGCAATGGGAAAGACCGCGGCTCGCGAAGCGAAGGCCGAGTAGGTGGGAAGCAACCGGTAGAAACGGGA
>JASLRF010000071.1 GCA_030744095.1 Pirellulaceae bacterium
CCTTCA
Organism: Pirellulaceae bacterium; assembly: GCA_030744095.1. The sequence continues at coordinate 7 of JASLRF010000071.1, forward strand.
ATTCGCTACGAGCTGACAGACAGCAACCAATGGCTGACTGTGGAGATTGTCAGACGCAACGAGGTTATCATCCTCCGCGAACCGCAGCCAGGCACGGAGACCGTACGACTCGAATTCGTGCAACCTCGCGAAGGAAACATCAGGGTTGTCGTGGGCGATCCAGAACGACCGACCGCCACGGTATCGTCCGATAGCGTCTGGCATCTATTGCTCTCTGAACCGGAACTGTGTCGCCAGGAGCTAATGCCGATCTTCGATCTGCTGCGTCCTCAGTGGAATCTCATGGGATCAGCAAATCAGATCGAGAACAACCTATTTCGTGCCGCCGCCAAGGGTGACGTCATATCGTTGGCCCTTGTGCGCGAACTTGTGAACAGACTCAAGAGCCCAAAGTTTGTTGACCGTCAGCACGCCGATCAGCAACTTCGCGCGTTGGGAGTTGTGGTTCTCTCCCAGTTCAAACAGCTTGAGCGGGCAACGTTGACGCGCGAACAACGGCAACGGATCGACCGCATTGAAAAGGACATTGCCGTTCTGAAGGCCGACACACCCGAGCGAATCGTCGCCTGGATGCTGAACGACCAATCTGTGTGGTTGTCGATGCTCTTGCGCCAAGACGCGGTCAAACGGCAAGTCGCCGCCGCGAGACTATCCGAAGTGCATCCTGCCGCGAATGAATTCGATCCGTTGGCCGAAGAAACTCAGCGCCGCAAGCAGATCGAAGCGCTGCGTTTGCGCATCAGTGCACGCCGTTGAACAAGGCCGTCTCGGCACGTCAGCTTTCCTGTGAGGCTGTGCCTCGGACCGACGCGAGCTATCGCTCGGTTGCGGCGACCCGCTCCCCGACCAACCTGTGGTCGGTGCCCGTCGCTAAAAACTTGACTCTCTTGTAAAGATAAACCTGATACAAGCTTCCTAGTCCCACCACCACGCATCACGCGGCGACTGCTTCGGCGTTGAACTCAAGCGACTGGATTGCATCCGACCGTAGTCGTCCACCTTGAAAGACTTGGCCGAGACAAAACGGTTGGCATCAACCGAGACTCCCCCGCTGACTCCCACAACAATGTGTCTGCCGTTGATCAACCGGTGATTGATCACCGATTCCACTTCGCGAGGCGTTTCGCCCAGGTCGACGCGGTATCGATCAGGCTGACGCCAGTGGAGGGCTTCCCATTCAATACGATTGGCCATGTCTTCGGAACGGATCACAGCGGCGACCAACGCCAAGCTAAAGACGTTGCGGAGTTCGGCATAGACCGGATACTTCTCGGCCAGAGCGTCGAAGTGGGTCGTAAAGCTGTTTGCGAATTCCTGGTTTAACTCGTCCGATGCCCCCGTATGCACACGTTTGCCTCGCTCGGTCAACAATTCGTTCTCACTGAGCACCTTGACGCCCGGACCGTACAACTGAAAGGCGTCACGCGCCTTTGTCATTTTGATGTGATCAAAATTCAACGTGAACCACCAACGTAGTACATCCATCGACGGTGGTGCCACGCCTGCGGGCACCTTGATGCTATCCAGGTAGCTGGTGACCCCAGGGGTCCCCTCCTGCAGGCCCATTCCGACAAGTTTCATGTGGTAGTCCGCTTCGACAAGCGTGCGGGCGGCCCTGGTACGTGGGTCAATCCCAAAGACGGAAATCTCTTGTTTACCAAGTCGATCTCGAAGGCCCTTCAACCAGGCGTCTCGCCGCGATGGATTGATGGGGCTCTCAGCCGACTCTTGCGAAAACGCTTGTACCGAAGCGAGGTTCTCCTTAACGGGATTGATCGAACATCCAAAACGTCCATCGCCATCTAGCGAGTTTCTCAGCACCACCACCAGATCGTCCAGCTGCAATACCGGTCGTCCCGTGGCAACACTTACCGCCCGTCCTTCAGGATTCGGCATCCAGTCACCCGCCGGACCCGCGATCACAATGTCACCGGTTTCGGGATAGAACAGCAGATACTTGATCTCTTGGAGTCCCGCCAGTTGTTTCATCGCCTCGTCCGGCTGGCGTCCCAAAGCCCACTGTAACTGCACGTGCTGTTCAAGCCGCGTCAGCGATACCTTGCGCAGTGCCGATTTCCGTCGCACTTGGCGATTGCCGGTGGATGACGACGACGACGCACGTAATGCCGACAGCGTCGAATCCACTCCGGCGGTTCCGACACGCTTCAATAGGCCTGATCCATCCACAAACACTCCTCCAGGAAACGACTCGATGGCTCCTGGGCCACCAACATCGTCCCACGAGTCGGGGGCGATTGTGGCGGTTATCAGCTCAATCAGTGAATCAAAATCAGCCAGCGCCGCGCCACCGCGCGGACCAGCCATGATTGGCTGAGCAGCTAAGGACTCCATGGCTTGACCACGTGATCTACCATTCTGAATGTCGAAGGCGGTGTTGAGAGAGGCATACCGGGAGCCGGTCTGCATTTGTGCGTCGGCGATCCCACGCAACCAGGCATCACGCCGGCCAGCATCACCAACTTGGTCGACTATCTGCCGAGCGGGACCGAATTCGCCAGCAGACAAGTGGGCCAAAATCTGGCGATCGAAATCCTGATCGTCGCCGTTGGCTCTGGTGCCGAAACCAATGATCCCAAAACCGGTGATGCTGCCCAAAAGCAGCAAGACCAACAGATGGCGATTCGGACGTGTGGAACAGCTGTAGTGAATCAGGCGGTGTGACATGAATAATGGGGCCTCCTCTGAATGCCGAAAGCGGCTGGCACCCTTGCCTGGCACCCTGGCCACTCTGCAGATTCTAAGCTCGCATATCCGCGATAGGAAAGTCAAGAGATTGCCAGATTATTCGTCAGCGGAAGCAGATGGCGTCCGATAAGTAGCAGCAAGAATGAAAAAAGCCCCGCCATACAGGGGCGAGGCTTTCTCGAATTCGGATCACTCAAGCCATATAGTGTCGTGGCACTCGAATGAAAATTACTTCTGCTTGGATCCGCCCTTTTGAGCACATCCACCCTTTTGGCTCGCTCCACCCTTTTGGCTGGCTCCACCTTTTTGGCAAGCACCGCCACATCCTTTTTGGGACGATCCGCAGCCGCCTTTTTGGCACGCGCCACCCTTACTACTACGAAAGCTACTAAACCAGGGACTTCGGGTGCGGCAACCACAATCGCCTTTTCCACCCTTTTGAGCGCATCCACCCTTTTGGCTCACGCCACCCTTTTGGCAAGCACCACAACCGCCTTTTTGGCTCACGCCTTTACCCCACATGCGGCCTTTCTGGCAGGCACCGTCACAACCACCTTTTTGGCTCGCGCCTTTACCCCACACGCGACCCTTCTGGCAGGCGCCGCCACAGCCCTTTTGGGAAGCGCCGCAGCCACCCTTCTGGGTAGCTCCACCCTTCTGGCAAGCAGCTCCGCAACCACCTTTTTGGGCAGCACCCGATTTCTGGGCGTGACCACATCCGTCACAGCCTTTGCTCTTCTGACTTGCGCCCATATTCGCGAAACGTTCGAGAAGATCGAACGCTTGGGCGTTTGACACATTGACCGCACAAAACAGGCCAACGGCCAACAACATTGTAGTGGTCCGAAGACTCATGGGAGGGCTCCTAGATCCGGAAAAAAACGATACGTGAATCATCACCCATCGCATGGCCGTTGATTGGGCCGAAGTCTCTTGTTGATGCGGCCGCAAATGCAAAAACGACGATCATGCGATCGGCTCAGCAAAACCTGCTGACGTCTGCCCCTGCTATCGTCAACCTATTCAACGCATCTTTACACGACAGATATATATTTCCCTTCATTCCCAGAACTTCATTTCCGATTTTTCCGAGTATGTTGTTTCGGCCTGCCTTGCAACCAAGACATCCCAGATTAACACTCCCTCACACAAGTTGTTCCCTGGACCGGCATTGGCTATCCCGCAGCTGGCATAAAAGCGATCTTCGCCTGATTTTGGCAAGTCAGCTTATTGACCGGTTTTTCGGCAACTGGCTATGATTCAGTGCAGTCGGAACCCGCCGACACGTTTCGACCGTCGCATCAGACCGCGTTCTATGCGGATTGCAGCATCCGTTGCAGCTGGCCGGTCTGTCCTCAACGTCAATTGCCTGGATCACGTGTTATGGCGAGCGAACTGAACTATGGAACCAGTGCATCGGTACGAATCGATGTGCCGGTAACGGCCGTACTTGCCGACTTCCCAACGCCTCGGGGCGAGCCTCTGGACGATCCCGTGGCAGCCGTCGCAGCCGCCCTACTCGATCCGTTGGACTTTCCGCCCATGACGCGATCGACCGTGCCCGGCGATCAGATCGTCTTGGCGGTCGATCGTGCCGTCCCCCAGGCGGCTGCGGTCGTTGCCGGCGTCGTGCACGCGTTGTTAGATGGCAACGCGGAGGCCAGCGACATTGTCATTATCTCGACCGATCTCGACCCCACGCGATTGACATCGTTGTTGGCGGAAGAGATTCGCTCGCAGATTAGTGTGATAACTCACGACCCGCGCGCCGCCGATGCGTTGGGTTACTTGGCCACGTCGCAGGAAGGCAAGCAGATCCGTTTTCATCGCGTACTGCTTGAAGCGGACGTTGTGCTGCCGATTGGAACGCTGCGTCTAGACGAAGGGCTCTCGTACTTCGGCATTAATGCCGGTCTGTTCCCGATGTTTTCAGACGCAGAGACGATCGAACGATTTCGCTCGCCTGGGACAACGAGCTCAGACGTTCACCAACGGAGACGTTCGGAAGAGGCCGAGGAAGCGGTCTGGTTGCTGGGATCCCTGTTTACACTCCAAGTGGCACCTGGGCCGAGGGATTCCATCCTGCATGTGTTGGCCGGCGACGCACGATCGGTGGCCAAGCGTGGTCGCGAATTGTGCAAAGCAGCCTGGAAGCACCAGTCACCCTCGCGTGCCGAATTGGTCGTCGCATCGATCGAAGGTGGCCCCGAACACCAGACGTGGGATAATTTCTCCCGCGCACTGTTTTCGGCATCGCGCGCCGTTCGCGACGGCGGCGCGATCGTGTTGTGCACTGAACTGGGTTGTCCACCCGGTCCGGCCCTGCAAAAGCTGACAGCCGATGGCACCGACGATCAGTTGATGCAGGCCCTGAGACGAGATCGTTCTGAAGACGCCGTGGCGGCCGCCTTGCTGGTGACCGAACGTCGCCGCGTCCACGTTTACCTGTTGAGCCACCTGGCAAGCGAAATTGTCGAGGATCTTGGCCTGGGATATGTGGCTAGCACAGACGATGTGGAACGGCTCAGCCGTCAATTCGAGAGTTGCATTCTCGTGGGCAACGCGCAGCACGCGGTCTTGGCAACTGCGGACGAATAGTCAGGTCTTCATCCCGCGCCACCATTTCACCTCGGCCTCTTCAGAGCATCCATTTTTTCATGCCCGCTCCTCCCGCTGAAATTCAAACTCAGTACGAAGCGTTGCAGTCCGCTGTGGGAATTGCCCCGTGTAAGGATCGCACGCAGATCGAACTGACCGGCAAGGATCGGGCATCATTCCTGCACGGCTTTTGCACCAATGACATTAAGCGACTGGCGCCGGGCCAAGGTTGTGAAGCGTTTCTACCGATGTGCAAGGGAAGACGATTGGCTTTGTAAACATCTTTTGCGAATTGAATCGCCTTGTGGTCGAGACCGCACCGGGGCAAGCCGCGCATATCATCAAGTCGCTGGAACGATTTATCATTCGCGAAGACGTGCAACTAACTGACCGAACCGAGAGTTGGCGCGAACTGCTGGTGGCCGGCCCAGCGGCCGCCAGGCTGATCGAACAAGTCTTCGGTGCGGCGATCAAGCTCGAACCGCGTCACCATGTGCAGTGCCAATGGCAAGGTCAAGAGCTCGCCGTACGTCGTGTCGATTACACCGGCCAACCTGATTTTCTGATTGCCATCGAGACCTCCGATTGGCAAGCTTGCTGGGACGCCTTCCGTGCAGCGGCCGCAGTCCCGTGTTGCGAGTCCGCCATTGAGATTGCCCGCATCGAGGCGGGTACGCCGAACTTTGCTGTCGATATCACCGACGACAACTTGCCGCAAGAAGTGGATCGCAACGCGACCGCCATCTCCTTCACGAAGGGATGTTACCTGGGGCAAGAGACGATCGCGAGGATTGACGCATTGGGGCATGTAAATCGACTGTTGCGTGGCATCCACGTGGTGTCAAACGTGATTCCACCACGCGGCTCCGAGTTCCTTCGTGACGACAAGTTCGTGGGGCGAATCACTTCAGCGTGCTGGTCCTACAAGCTACAGGCGCCTTTGGCACTGGCCTACGTGCGCCGCGAGTTTAGTTCGCCGGGTTCGCGTCTGGAGTCGCCAAACGGTGAGGCAGAAGTCGTGGCGTTGCCGCTTGGCTGACCGGCGAAGACGAACGACACCCCAACGGGCTTCACGTGTTCGCAGCCTACAAACGCCGATGGTACGAAAGACCTGGGACACGTACGCCGAATGCGTTTTAGACCCAATGTTCCATCAGTTCAATATGCTCGCGCTTGGCAATCGTGACAATGTCGTCCTTGGCGTCAAAGTACGCTTTCACGGCATCGGAATCCCACTGATCGCCAGCCCCTTCTCGCAGAATCTGATCGACTCTTTCGTCGCACATTCCCTTACGATAGGGTCGGTCGCTGGTCATAGCATCGTACGAATCAGCGACGGCCACAATCCGAGCGATCAAGGGTGTCTCTTCAGCTTTCAGACCGTGAGGATAGCCGCCGCCATTCCACTGTTCATGGTGATGCAGCACGGCCGGCAAGACGTCCGAAAGCTGTTTCAAGTCGGCTATGATCCGATATCCCATCTCCGGATGCATCTTGATATGTTCAAATTCCAGATCCGTCAGTCGGCCAGCCTTTCGCAGCACGCTGTCATCGATGCCAATCTTTCCGACATCATGCAGCAGACCGGCCATGTAAATCGTATTGACGGTCTTGGGTTTGCAGCGCATTTCCAGAGCGATTCGTGCGGAAATGCGTGCGACGCGGTCACTGTGGCCGCTGGTGTACGGGTCCTTGGCGTCGATTGCCGAGACCAGTGCTCGCACAACGTTGGCCACAAACTCGGCCTGCTCGCGGTAGAGTTGGCGGTTGCTGCTGTGAATCCCCAGAAGCGCCCCGAGCGAATTCAAGAGCTGTGCTTCGATGGTGCCGAATTCCAGTCCTTCCCGATGATTGAAGGCAGCGAGCCAACCAAAGACGTTATTGCCTTCGGAGAGAGGAACAATGATCACCTGGCGAATTCGCGGAAACGGCCACGCGTCCCCTCCGGTGACACTCGCATTGGCAATGTAGGGCTTGGAATCGCGTTTTAGATCGGTGTAATCGATGAGCTTCGTAAATTCATGACGATCGAACTGGCAATCGCCAGCGGAACAAAACTCCGGGGATTTGGCGTTACGAAAGGACGCTTCGCCTTCGTCAGTCGCGGGCAAGTATTGCACCACGAACCCTTCGGCCGGGACGCATTCCGAGAGCCACTCCGTCGCCATGTGACCGATTTCACCCTCGGTGCTGGAAATGCGGAGATTCTGGGTGACGGTGTGGAGGAGGCTGATTTCTTCGTATGTTGTTGCGAGATTCTCTGAAACCTCTTCGACGTCGCGCGCATATCGCTTGGCCGTCGCTTCGGCGATTCGTTTGCCGCTGACAGCCTCGGCCAGCCTGAGCAGCGTCTGCGGTGACCAAACTTCTTGCCCGCGAGCCCACTCCAACGTGTCTTCCATCGCCATCGCAAGAAGCGCCGAAGCATCGCCCAGTGAATCGTCGGCATCGATCTCACGTGTCACAAACCAGGCGGTTACGACGGTGTTCGTGTCCACTTCGGAGGGGACCGGCACGGCAAGCGACAACACGCCGTCGCCTTCAAGAATGAAACCTGCTTCCTGACGTTCTTGGACAGCCACAACCAAGTCTTCCATAGCCAGTTGGTCTCCAACGGGCTGGCTCTTACTGCCATGAATCAGATTCCCGGACATTCCTTCCCACACGGAAAACTCAACCGCAAAGTAGTGGTCAAAATCCCGCAGGAGATCACAACATTTCGTCGCGGTTGGGAGCACTTCGGTAGTGGATTCCAGGGAAAGCAAGTCATTCGCCTTGGTCGTTTTTGAGAATGCCAACGCCGCCCGAAGGAAATGGACTCCGTGTGCGGACTCAAAAACGTACCCCACGACTTAGAGGATGCAATCTTCGTTGATGGGTGGGCGAACAGCTGTGCGCCGTGCGCCGAAAAGGACGACCGTCACAATCGCTATAACGGCCAAAGTAGCACCTTGGTGCGTCTATTGGCTGTTTCGCTGCCGGTATCGATGACTGACGCGTTTCAACAGCAACTGCTCTTCGTGCGAGAGTTGATCCATGCCCTTGTCGTGCAACCGCTCCAAGATCTCGTCGACGCGGCGTTCCTCTTCTTGTTCGACTTCCGATTGCCGCCTGAGTTTCTCGCGCCGCTTGCGCTCCAGCCAACGTTTGAATGGGCCATCGTGAGGCGGACGCGGTTTGCTACTCTGCTCTAGGCTCATGTATCCCTGGGAAAAATCGTACTCGAACAAGTCATCCTCAGACTCGACCTCTTCCACGCGATCTTCTTCGTGCTTGGCACTGAAGTACAAGAATATTGACAGCAAGGCCAGCGAGAACCAGATTGGAATCTGTGCTGTCGTTTTTTCTGCCGTGTCGAAGTAGTACCCCTGTAGCCAGGCAAACACCAATAAGGCCAAGGCGGCGAATTTGGCCAGTGCGGCCACAAACAAAGCCGCCCTGCGAGGGCTGGCGTCGGGCCACAAACCAGTCAGCGCGGCACGTAACGCCCTCCCACCGTCAAACGGAAAGGCGGGCAATAGATTCGCCAACATCACGACCCAGTTGATCCAGAACGTCAGCTTCAAAGTGCCGATCAAACCCGCCTGTTCGACCAGGTCCCTGGGTGCCAACGGATCGAGCAAGCCCATCACGGATCCTGGCGACAAAAACTGCAGGGCCGCTCCACACACCAGGCAAATCGTCAAGTTAACAAGTGGCCCGGCCAAATGCATCAAGCATTCGGCAAATGGGTCGGGCGGTGGCCGCATCGACGTCAGCCCGCCCAAAGGGCCAATGACAATTTCGTCACCGTCACCACCCGTTCGTATCGCGGCAAAGTAGTGCCCCCACTCGTGCAGCAAGACGCTCGTCAACAGAATGCAGAGGCTTCCCGCGGCAATCCAAACTAAATCGTGGGAAGCGGGTTCTTGACTGGCCTGCCAGGCGAAGAAGAACGTGCACACAGCGAAGAGGAGGAAGAACATGTGCAGACGCACATGATGGCCGCCCCAGCGGCCGAGACCGATGCTCCAGGATGTGTGACTGCGCATGAACGTCCCGCGTCTTCACTTTGGGGATTGGTCGGCCAAACCTGTGAATGATATTTTATCAGCCGATCGGCAGGCCTTCAATCGAAATCCGACCGAATCAGCTTCTGGCATATCTAGGCTGCGGCCAGAAACCTCGGTCCCGTTGTCGCCACCACGAAGCTTCGGCACAATCGGGGAGAATCGCCTGGATCTTTCCCCCGTTGGAGTCAACTTGATGACCCTCGAATCTCGTCAATTGCTGAATACAGCGCGCTTTCGCGTCGAGCAAGTTACCCGTACGCTCGGCGATGGCAGCCTGCATCGTCGGCAAATCGTGCGGCACCCCGGCGCCGTGACAATCCTGCCAATGGTGGACGACGAGCGTGTCTGCTTGATTCGGAACTACCGAGTTTCCGTGGACGAAACCCTGATCGAACTTCCTGCGGGGACACGTGAACCAGACGAATCACCTGAAGCGACGGCGCATCGCGAGTTGATCGAAGAGACTGGGTACAAAGCAGGACAACTCACGCTGCTTCATCAGTTCTTTCTATCACCGGGCATCTTGGACGAGCGCATGGTTCTGTTCCTGGCAACCGATTTGTGCGAGATCGGGACCAATCGAGAAATCGGCGAAGAAATCGAAAACCTGGTGGTTCCCTTGGCCGACGCTATCGACATGATTCAAGATGGACGGATCCAGGATGCCAAGACAATCGTTGGGATCTTGTCTTATCACCAGCTCCACCGCACGGAATTGCGCTAGAGCGCGTGCCGATTCACTGTAGCGGCTTTGCGCCGTTTGGACTCATGAAACAAAGCACCGCGGACGCTTCATGTCAGTGCAACACGCACTAGTCCACCGGCTGCCGAGCGAAGATTGGGAAATCAGGTGATCGCCACTTGAGCGTTCACGCGGAAGAAGGCATCTGGACCGTCGGCTGTTCGACGTACGCCTTGGCGATCGTGAAGAAAAAACAGCTGCCTTGTCCAGGCCGGGATTCGGCCCAGATCTGCCCACCATGGCGTTCAAGAATACGCTTGCAAA
>JASLRF010000072.1 GCA_030744095.1 Pirellulaceae bacterium
AAACGGGACTTGTGCGGCTCTTCAGTCCGTTTGATCAGACGCTCGTAGAACGTGTCCCGATATTTTGCGATCTCGGGCAATAACGTGGAGAGCGTTGCGGTGGAATGGTGTGTGTCTGGACCTGCCCCGCAAACGCCCGTCGACATGAGAATGGTCCCTGCCAGAACAGCTGCCGCCTCAAACAGGACTTCCTCAAAAGGCAGATCCGGCGGCTCGTCAACACGCTGCATCAACGCATCGAGTGTGACTTGTTGGACGACAAACCGACGATAACAACCTTTGTTGTCGATTTGATGCGGGTCCCACATGCCGAAATGATGATTCGGCCGTTTGTTCGCCGGATGGTCAAAATCGTAGGCTCGGGGGTCGAATGCCAACTCGTCCAACAGTTCGGGATCATAGTGCGCCTCGCGCAACAAATCCGCGTCTGTGGTTCGGAGCAATCCGAGTGCTTGTTCGACAACCTGCTGATAGCGCCCTGTCACCACGCCAGTACCCCGTAGATACAGCGGCACTGGCCGGACCCATTCGTGAGAATATGGTTCGATCTTCTTCGATTCCAAGACTGCGACCGGGCGGAAGCCAATAAAATCGTTCAGTCGCGTGATGACATGCTGCACGAAATCAGGCGTGATTTGCTCGGGCAGCCCCTGCTGCAGCGTGGCCTGGCAGACGCGAGCAAACAGGAATGGGTTGTAGAGCACATCTTCAAATTGGTGAAACAGGACGTCCCGGTGATAATCCAGATATCCCCGTAGAATGTGATCGCACACTGCGGTCAGCACGAAATCGGCTTGCGTAGCGTCGGCAAATGAGACGTTATCTCGCGTCAATCGGCCGAGATTCTCTTTCAGCAGATCGCTGACCGTCCGCCACACCGGCTGTTCGGCCGCGCCTTCTACCCTCGCCCAAAGCTGATTCAGATTCTGCTCGAAGGCATGGTCCGGCAATCCGGAGGAAAAATTCAAGTAGCCAAGAACCTGTTCGATCGCCCTTTCGTCTTCGGATCCTGGCGAATATTTCCCCATCTTCGACTCCCGGCATTCATCGCAACATTGCGTCTCATGGTAGAGCTCGCAACCAAGATGGTCTAGGCGGGGGCAATCGCACGCAACAGCTGACTCCTAATCCCGTGCATGGAAACGCCTTGTGAAGGTTGGCGCGGATGGCGTTGACAGGCGAAACGAGCGAACTTGATCGGCAGCAGCGTGATTCGCCACCATTCGCGTTGCTGGGGGAGGTTTCATCTGGCCGCCGAATCGTGGCTTCCAAATCGCCGAAAACACTGACCGAGCGCACCCCGCTGGTCCCAGTACAACTCACGCGTTGGCAGGCGTTTTGGCTCGAACGCGGGGATTTCAGCGTGATTTTTGCGACGATGCCGATTATGATCTAAGGTAAGGCACAAGTTCCAGAACTCGCAGGATGTCGTCATGTCGCGAAGCGCCTCCCTCCTGGCCATATTCACCCTTCTTTTAACCGCCCCTTGGGCGGTCCAAGCCCAGAGTCGCGTACCGCGCGGTGGCTTGATTAGAAATGACGTGGCCAACCGTGTTGGCTTGGAGCGAAGTTGGTTTACCCGTGTCCAGCTGGACAGCGCGCGCAGTCGCGTTGCCCATGTCACCCAACACATCAGCGCGACGGACGCCTTTTCCGCCTGGGAGATCACTCATGACCGGGGCAAGTTGATCTACACCGAACGTGATTTGGACGACTTCGGGGATGAACTGGGTAAGGAGAAAGCAGAAAAACTGGCTCAGGAGAAATTCGAATGGCTTGAACGAGCCAAACTGAATCCGAAGATGGCTGTACAGGTGATCCCGGAGATCACGATCTATGCCATGACGGACGGCGGTGTTGTCCATGCCATCGATGCGCAAACCGGTCGCACCCGTTGGTTTACGCGTGTGGGGAATCCGAACTATCCCAGCGAAGCACCCGGTGCCAACGACCATTACGTGGCCGTCTTGAATGGGTCGACGATCTACACGTTAAACCAGAAGAACGGCGAGATTGCCTGGACGCGCCAAGTTCGTGGCGCTCCCGGTGCCGGCCCCGCGGTCACCGATCGATTGGTTTTCGTCCCGATGGCGAACGGAGCTGTCGAAGCCTACGAACTTGACGATCATCGCCAGCCGCCCTGGATTTACAAATCGCACGGCCGGGCGGTCATCCAACCTATCTGGACCGGATACAGCGTGGCGTGGCCAACGGATGTCGGCCACCTGTACGTGGCCGAAGGAAATGACGCCGCAATTCAATTTCGCCTGGAGGCCAATAATTCGATCGTCGCCCAAGCCGCACAGCTTGCCCCATCTCGCATCGTCGTGGCTTCGACGGATGGCTACGTGTATTGCATTGACGAACAGAACGGCAATTTGATCTGGCGGTTTTCTACCGGCGAGCCGATCATCCGTTCGCCCGTCGTGGTGGGTGACTTCGTCTATGTCGTCACCGATGAAAACAACCTTTTTCGGCTGTCCGCCGCCGATGGGCGTGACGAGTGGACCATCAACGGCGTTTCAGGGATCCTCTCGGTCAGCGGGACACGATTGTATTGCCTTGGTCGCGTCGGTCGCATGGTCATTGTGGATAGTGCATCCGGCAGCAAGTTGGCCACCCTGCCAACAGAAACGTTGGATGTGCAGTACTTGAACACACTGACGGACAGAGTCATTGTCGGCACCAGTGCTGGCGTCCTTCAGTGCCTCCACGAAATTCAAAACCACTGGCCTGTAATTCACGCTCCCGCTTCGGAACAGCCGGCCAAGAAAGCCACCGGCAAGCCTGCTGCGGGTCCGGCAGCTGCACCTCGCGCGGCACCGGCTGACGCGAATCCTTTTGGGGCTGACCCGTTTGGTAGCGGTGGAACACCGGCCGCCGAACCACCTGCCAGTAAACCACCTGCCGGTGAACCGGGTTCCAATCCCTTCGGTGACGACCCCTTCGGCGGCTGAGCGGGGTTCGATCTTTTCTGAATTGCAAACCGCGCATTCACTTCCAAGCATCGCTTAGCCTCAAGTCCAATTTGGCCGTGTAGGCGATTCGCCGCAGTGGCTTCATTCAACGTGAATGCGGGACGGCCAGGACTGAGACCGGTTTCCGGTTGGCCGTGCGTGCAGCCCCCCCAGCACCCCCCACCCCCCC
>JASLRF010000073.1 GCA_030744095.1 Pirellulaceae bacterium
TTCTGCAATCGCTCGACATAGCGAACATTTGCATCACTTGGATCTTGGCAAGGCTCGCCATGACGCTTTTCGGCCTATTAGCCATGCGGTTGTCACGCTGGCGACGTTGGTACGCGGCGAAGGGGCGGCAACAACCTATCACCACATGTTCTGCCCGATGGTCGATGGCGGAGCGGGTGACTGGCTGCAGCCGACGTCCGAGTTGGTCAATCCTTACAAGGGAAGCAAAATGTTGCGCTGTGGCGAGATCGTACATGAGTTTGCTGCCCCTGACCCGGAACCATAGCCTATGCTCCGCTCCATCATCAACTTCTCCGTCCGCGAACCGCTGGTCGTGCTGTTGTTCACAGCCGTCGTGATCGCATACGGGTGGTATTGCGCGCGGACCGTTCCCATCGACGCAATTCCGAATGTCGGCGAGAACCAGGTGATTGTGCTCACCTCCTGGCCTGGCCGATCTCCAAAGGACATCGAAGACCAGATCACCTATCCGTTGTCGGTCGCTCTACTGGCCGTGCCGCAAGCGGAGAGTGTTCGCGGCAAGAGCCTGTTCGGATACAGCTTCGTGCAGGTGACGTTTTCTGACAGCACCGATTTCTACTGGGCACGTTCCCGAGTCGCCGAACAGCTTGGCACGGCAGCCTCATTTCTCCCCAGCGGCGTCGTGCCGACGCTCGGCCCCGATGCGACCGGACTGGGGCAGGTCTTTTACTATGTTCTCCAGCCGCCCCCAGGAATGACACTTGCAGAGCTTCGCAGCCTGCAGGATTTCGTCGTTAAATACGAGTTGCAAGCGGTCCCCGGTGTCAGCGAAGTTGCCAGCGTCGGCGGATATGTCCGGCAGTACCAGATTGAAGTCGATCCCGACAAACTTCGCTTTCACGCCATTCCACTCGACCAACTTATCAAAGCAGTAAGAGACTCCAATATCGACGTGGGAGCAAAGACGGTGGAATCGAACGGCATGGAGTTCATCATCCGTGGCCGAGGATTCATTGGGTCCGACAAAGATACCGATCAAGCCGTTGAGGACATCGAAGAGACGGTCATTCTCTCTCGTGACGGAATTCCCGTTCGTATTCGGGACCTCGGTCACGTGCAACTCGGCCCGGATTTCCGACGAGGCGCTATCGATCTGAACGGTTCGGAGGCGGTTGGTGGCGTTGTCGTCATGCGCTTCGGGGACAACCCACGAGCCGTCATCGACCGCGTGAAAGAGAAGATTGAACGACTTGAACCGAGCCTGGAAGGCGTGAAGATCAATGGAATCTACGATCGGTCGCATTTGATCGACGAGACCGTGGGAACATTGACATCCGCACTGACGGAAGAAGTGATCGTCACGGCAATCGTGATCCTCCTATTCCTGATGCACGTCCGGGCCAGCTTTGTCGTGGCTGCGACACTTCCGATCGCAGTCTTAATGGCTTTCATTGGGATGAAGCACTTTGGCGTTGATGCCAACATCATGTCGCTGGCAGGAATTGCGATAGCTATCGGAACGATGGTCGATATGGGCATCATCGTATCGGAAACGATCTACGATCATTTGGCCGAGTGGGAGAGAGAGCAGGAAAGGGATCAGGGACCAGTTACCAGAGATCAAGAGGAACAGAATGCGCTTGCCACTGATCGCCGATCCCTGGCTGCTTCTTCCCGCATCGAAGTTATCAACCGTGCTGCAAGCGAGGTTGCACCAGCAGTCGTAACCGCGGTGTCAACGACGGTCATCAGTTTTTTACCGGTCTTCATGCTAACCGGGCGCGACTACAGACTATTCGCCCCGTTAGCCTGGACAAAGTCATTCGCACTGATCGCTTCGGTGATTGTCGCTGTCACATTAGTTCCGATGTTAAGCCGCCTGTTGCTGTCGTCCAGTCGAATGAAATGGCGACCGAGACTCATCGGGGCGGTGACATTCAGCTTGCTCCTTGGCAGTACGTGTTTCTTTCTGTGGGGCGACGCGGTTGCCAGTCACCTTCCGGTTAGTCACGTAGTTCTGACACTTATTAGTGCGATCGTCGGAGGAATTCTTGTCTTCTGGATGTTGTGCGAACGACTTCGCCCGGTCGATGAGAATCCGATCAGCCGGCTGATTCTGTGGATCTACGATCCGACACTCCACTTCCTGCTGCGTCATAAAATGGCTTTTTTATCGGTTCCCATTTTGCTGATCATTGCGGGTGCTGGAGCCTGGTTTGGACTACCGGCCATCTTAAGGCCTCTTGAACGTCCAGTTCGATGGCTGGGTTGCGAGCCGAACGATGTGCCTGGTTACGTGTCGCTCAAGCACACGTTTACCGGCCTCAAGACGGACGACTGGATCGCGCTCGACGAGGGAAGCTGGTTCTACATGCCGACACTGTATCCAGCCGCGAGCTTCTCGCAAGCTATGGAGATTCTGCAGACACAGGACGCCCTGATCAAAGAGATACCCGAGGTTGAGAACGTGCTCGGCAAAATCGGCCGAGTGGAAACGGCACTCGATCCAGCACCTGCCGCGATGGTCGAGACTTATGTGATGCTCAAGCCGCCCGATCAGTGGCGTCGTGGCATCGCTCCCCAAGATATCTGGGATCAGATTAACGCGGTGGCGACACTGCCTGGCGTTACGCCAGCCTCGCCTCTACAACCGATCGAGGGCCGCGTCGTGATGCTGCAAAGTGGCATCAAGGCACCGATGGCAATCCGCATTTATGGTGACAGTCTCGAAGGTCTGGCAGAGGCGGCATTCGCCGTCGCGGATCAACTCAAACAAGCTCCTCACGTCAATGCAGCAACCGTTAATCCCGACATCGTGCTTGGAAAACCTTATGTCGAATTTGACGTGGATCGCGAGGCAGCCGCTCGCTACGGAATGTCCACGATGATGGTCAATCAGGTCATCGAAACGGCTTTGGGTGGCATGAACCTCACACTGACCGTCGAAGGTCGAGAACGTTATCCCATTCGCGTTCGTTACCAACGAAATCTACGCGAGCAGATTGACGAATTGTCGCGCCTGCCGGTAGTAAGTCATTCCGGCGAAGTTGTCCCGCTACAGATGCTAGCCAAGATGAAAACGACTTGGGGTCCGGGTGTCATCAACAGCGAAGATGCAAGGCTGGTTGCTCATGTTTCGTTTTCGCCGTCCGGTGTCACTGGCGACCTTGAAACGGTCGAAGCCGTCGAAGCGGCGTTGCGCGAAGCTCAGGCCAGCGGCGCATTGGATCTGCCGCAAGGATATAGGTGGCACCCCGTGGGGTCGTTTCAAAACCAGATTGAAGCGAACAATCGGCTGATGGTCATCGTGCCGGCGGTCGTGTTAATCAACTTGATGATCATCTATTTTCAGTTTCGTAACCTGCCCGTCGCTTTGATGATCTTCTGCCAGATTCCGGTTGCGTTCGCTGGCGGGATGATCGGGCTTGGCGTGATGGGCGTCGAGATGAACACGGCTATTTGGGTCGGCTTTATCGCCCTATTCGGCATTTCAGTCGACGATGGTGTTGTCATGGCGACATACCTTGAACAAACGTTCCGACGACGCAGGCTTGAATCGGCCGCTGATATTCGCAACGCAACCGTGCAGGCCGGCCGACGGCGCATTCGTCCTTGTCTCATGACGGCGGTGACGACCTTTGCTGGACTCATTCCCGTGATGATCGCGACGGGCCGTGGAGCCGACGTGGCTCAGGCGATGGCGCTGCCTGTCTTTGCTGGGATGTTTATTGAACTTGTGTCGTTGTTCGTGGTGCCAGTACTCTATTGCGGCTATATGGAAATGAAGATGAACCTGGATCTGCAAGACGATCGTTGGATTGCGACCGATGTGGAAAAGGACGTGGTGATGACATAGTTGATCTAACGAATGACCGACCAAGAAACAGGGCAGGAA
>JASLRF010000074.1 GCA_030744095.1 Pirellulaceae bacterium
AATCAAGTCGCGCTTGATCGACACGCCAAGAACGATCGCAGATTCATTGCCTGGCGTTTCAATCCTGGTCAGCGGATGGAATTGCGGGTTCCAGTGGAAACTTGGGACGATCGCATCGTCTTGCCCGTCGAGTCGATCGTCGAAGAAGGTGTCGAGACCTATGTCTATGAACGCAACGGAGACCACTTCGATCGACTTGCCGTCCACGTGCAGTACCGAGACCAGACGTCCGCCGTGATCGCCAACGACGGCGCATTGAAGCTGGGGAAAATCGTAGCGGCCAAAGGTGCCTATCAAATGCACCTGGCACTTAAGAACAGAACAACCGGTGGCGTCGATCCCCATGCGGGACATACACATTGAGTGAACGGGTAGTGAAAGAACCTAATACGAGCTTTCTGATGCCTACTCCTTCCTCCTCTAACCTGCTACCGAACTATGCTCAACGCAATCATTCGCTTCTCGCTCCACAATCGACTGCTGGTCATTGCAATCTCCGCTTTCATGCTGGCCTACGGAGGTTGGCAAGCGTATCACCTGCCGATTGACGTGTTTCCGAATCTGAATCGACCGCGGGTCGTCATCCTAACGGAAGCGCCAGGGCTGGCGCCCGAGGAAGTCGAAACGCTGATCACGATTCCCTTGGAAACGTCCTTGAACGGCGCAACAGGTGTACAGGACGTGCGTAGCTCGTCAGGTGCTGGCCTCTCGGTGATCTACGTCGAATTTGATTGGGATACCAACATCTACAACGATCGTCAAATCGTTAACGAGCGAATGACACTGGTCAGCGAGCGCCTTCCCAACGATGTCAAGCCGCAGCTTGCACCGATCTCGTCAATCATGGGGCAGATTCTGATCGTTGGCATGTACGTGGGAGAGGAGCGGCCAGACGACCGTACCCGAAGCCCGTCGCAGCGCGATACGACGGATACCGATCCCGCGACGTCGGCCGCGCGTCAGAACAAGCAGCCCACATCGGCCATGGAGCTGCGCACGCTGGCGGACTGGGAGGTCCGACGACGCCTGTTGACCATCCCGGGCGTGTCGCAAGTCGTCACCATGGGCGGCGAACGCAAGCAGTTTCAAGTTCTCGTCGATCCAAACGAGATGCTGAGATACGGCGTCACGTTGCACGAAGTCAAGACGGCGTTGAAAGAAAGTAATCAGAACACGGCGGGCGGATATCTGGATGAACAAGGTCCCAACGAGCTGCTCGTCCGTGCGCTGGGACGCCTAAAGAACATCGACGATATTGGCCGAATCGTCGTCAAGCATCGGGGCGGCCAATCCGTCGTGCTCTCGCAAGTGGCGACCATTGTCGAGGGCCCGCAGACGAAACGGGGAGACAGTTCCGCCTTTCGACGCGATACCAGCGGCAACGTCGTGGGTGGACGGACGGTGGTGCTCACCATCAACAAACAACCGAATGCCGACACAAGCGATGTGACCGTCGCCGTCCAGAAAGCACTTCGCGAGCTGCAGCCATCACTGCCGCGCGACGTCTACATGTTGCCTGAACTGTATCAGCAGAAGACGTTCATTGACCTTTCAATCGAGAATGTCATCGAAGCGTTGCGTGACGGCAGCATCTTGGTCGTCATCATCTTATTCTTGTTCCTCCTGAATCTTCGGACAACCTTTATTACGTTAACTGCGATCCCACTTTCGATCGTGATTACCGCACTTGTCTTCCAGGCGTTTGGATTGTCAATCAACACGATGACACTCGGCGGTCTGGCCGTCGCCATGGGCGAACTGGTCGACGACGCGATTGTGGACGTCGAGAACATCTTCCGCCGATTACGTGAGAACCGCGCAAACGCCAATCCAAAGCCGCCACTGCTGGTGGTATTTCAAGCCAGCTGCGAAGTGCGGAATTCGATTGTCTATGGAACGATCATCGTCGTTCTGGTCTTCATCCCGTTGTTTGCACTAAGCGGTATGCCGGGACGCCTGTTTGCGCCACTGGGCATCGCGTACATCGTTTCCATCATCTCCTCGCTCTTGGTCTCGCTGACGGTCACGCCGGTGCTGAGCTACTGGATGCTGGGCAAGGCGCGGGTGTCAGCCGAGGAAAAAGATGGCTTTGTGCTGCGTGGTTTGAAGTGGTTCGCTGAGCGGGTGATGCATCTGAGTCTGCGTTGTGCGTGGCCGTTGCTACTGGCGGCGTCGGTCGCCGTGGCGATTGCGACTTGGGGTATGCTGCGGTTAGAAAGTGACTTTCTGCCGCCGTTCAATGAAGGTGCCGTACAGATCAATGTGTTGTTGCCGCCGGGAACGTCGCTGGCAACATCAAATGAAGTTGCCACCAAGGTGGAACAGCGTCTCCAGAAGATCGGAGATATCAAGTCGTTTGTTCGGAAGACGGGTCGCGCCGAAATGGACGAACATGCCGAAGGCGTCGGTGTCTCGGAAATGATCGCCACGGTTGATCCACATTCCACCCGATCGCGCGAAGAAGTGATTGAGGAGATTGGCGAGGCGCTTGAGGACATTCCAGGAATTGTCACGGCTGTCGAGCAGCCGCTGGCACATCTGATTTCACACATGCTATCCGGTGTGAAGGCCCAGGTTGCGATCAAGATTTACGGAGACGAACTGGACGTGCTCCGCCGCCAGGCAGAGAAGATCAAGGCCGCAATTGCCGATGTCGACGGCGTACGGCACCTGCAGGTTGAACAACAGGTTGATACCCAGCAACTGCGAATCGAGGCGGACGGTCGCAAGTTGGAATCATTTGGCCTGCGACGGTGGGACGTGAACGAATTTGTGGAAACGGCTATGCAAGGCGAAGTCGTCTCCGAGATACTCGACGGCCAGCGAACGTTTGACTTGTTGGTCAAGTTGGATGAATCCTACCGGGAAGATATGGAGGCCGTTCGACGCCTGGTGATCGACTTGCCGCAGGGAGGTTCGGTCAAGCTGGAAGATGTGGCCCGCATTTACAAATCAAGCGGGCCGAATACGATTAATCGCGAGAATGTCCGTCGACGGATTGTCGTGCAGTGCAACGTGCGCGAGCGCGGGCTGGTGGACGTTATCGAAGACATCAAGACGCGAATCGCACCGATCGAAGACAAACTGCGTTCTTCTGGCTACGACCTGGAGTACAGCGGGCAATTCGAAAGCCAACAAGCCGCGTCGCGGATGATCGGCTTGTTGTTCTGCCTTTCGTTGGTCGGAATGTTCTTTGTGCTGTTCAAGATGTTCGGTTCGGCGAATCTGGCACTGCAGGTCATGATTGCCCTGCCCATGGCGTTCATTGGTTCGGTAGCGGCAATCTATCTGACCGGTCAGACGCTGACGATCGCCAGCATGGTGGGCTTCGTGTCACTGTGCGGTATTGCTTCGCGGAATGGAATTCTACTGATCAATCATTACTTGCACCTCGTCAAGCACGAAGGCGAGTCGTGGACGAAGGAGATGATCGTTCGCGCGGGGAAGGATCGATTGGCACCCGTCTTGATGACCGCGCTCACGTCCGGCATCGGCCTGGTACCGTTGGCGATGGCTGCTGGCGAACCCGGGAAAGAGATCCTCTATCCCGTGGCGACGGTCATTATTGGCGGTTTGATCAGCAGTACGTTGCTGGAATTCCTGGTCAGACCGGCCCTGTTTTGGCAGTTCGGCATGAGATCGGGAAGACGAGTCACCATGCAGAGCGATGCGCGGATCGAATTGATCGAGAAGTCTCCCAAGTGCGACGATGGGACTCACGAGATGTAGGCTGGAACAAACTCACAGACTGACTTCGTGTTGTCGCGATAGTAGCAGGCTCACTCCGTGGGCCGTCCGCCAGTCGCACGTTAATAACGTGTGGTTTTGGAACGGTTAAGGATCGTTCGAGGAATTACTGTCC
>JASLRF010000075.1 GCA_030744095.1 Pirellulaceae bacterium
TCCCGTTTCTACCGGTTGCTTCCCACCTACTCGGCCTTCGCTTCGCGAGCCGCGGTCTTTCCCATTGCCTGCAATTCGTGTCACTTTCCTAAACTGAACGGCCAGTTGTGAGGAGCAATCCCTGTTCCGGGAGGGGCTGACGCGCTCTCGGATGTGCGGCAGATGCCTGGAGTCGACTACGCGGAGCCACAGTTCAACGTCGCCTGTACATTCGTCAATGGACCATATCGGCGTAGACTCGGTATCACTGGTCTGCAACAAGACTCTCGCCTGACGATTCCCTATGATGAACACGGCAATCGGATCATATTGCCGACTTCCGGGATCGTAGTTACGAGACGCCTGGCTGAGGTCATGCACTTGAGGCCGGGAAGCCGTCTGTCGCTGATCCCAGTGAAAGGCGAACGACGACCAGTCGCCGTCACCGTGGCCCAGGTGGCGGACAGCTACTTGGGGATGGCTGCGTACGCGGACATCCATTTTCTGAGTGAACTGGTCGGTGAATCGCTTGCCATGACGGGCGTTCAAATTCAGGTTGATCCGCGTCAGCGAACGTTGCTCTTCCAACAGCTCAAACACACGCCCGGTGTGGAGGGCGTGCAATCGCGTGGGGACGTGATCCAAAAGCTGCAGGAGACATTGTTGCAGAACCAGTATGTCTTTATCGGGGTGCTCGTGGGTTTTGCGGGCGTGATCTTCTTTGCCAGCATCGTCAATGCGTCGATGATCAATCTAGCGGAACGGCAGCGTGAAGTTGCCACATTTTGTGCGCTCGGTTACACCCGCTGGCAAATCGGCTCGATCTTCCTTCGCGAAAGCCTGTTAACCAGCCTTCCCGGTGCGCTGTTGGGCCTGCCCGTCGGCTATGGTCTGACCTGGCTGACGGCCTTCTCGTACAACAACGATATCGTGCGCTTACCCGTCATCACCGCCCCCTGGATTTTCGTGACGACGCTTCTGTCGGCAATCGTATTCGCACTGGCTGCCCATTCGGTGGTACAGTGGACAATTATTCGCATGGACTTGATGGAAGCACTTCAGGTCAAGGAATAGGGCTAAGTCGGAACCATGATTCGTTGGATCATCATTATCCTGATCGTCGTCGGGACCACCACAATTGGCATCGCGGCGTGGTGGCTGACATCGAGCGGGACACCCGTGCAGGCGACGCGTGCAAGACTAGGTCCCATCCAGCAATTCGTGGATGAACGCGGCAAGACCAGGTTGCCCGAGCCCGTATTGATCACCATGCCGTTCGCCGGTCGGATCGAAGAGATTCTGTTGAGCGAAGGGCAGGTGGTGCGACAGGGCGAAGTGGTCGCCCGCCTTTCGCCGAAAGATCTGGCCGAGGAAGTTGCGGAGGCGTTGGCCGTCGTTGAACGACTCGAGGCCTCGCTGATCGAAACGTCCGATGTTTCCATGGAGAAGACTGCCAAGACTCAGGCCGATTTGTATGTTGAATCAATGAAGGCAAATGTCGCGGCAGCTGAAGCGAAGTTGCGTGCCGACAAGAGCCGGCTGGAATACGCCGAGACGTTTTTGGGGCGCGTGCAGCGGCTAGTTCCCGCAGGTGCCGAGACGGAGAACGATCTTGAGCTTGCGCGTCTCGCTCAAGTCGAGAAAGAAGTAGCCTATCGCCAGGACGTTTTGACGTTGGAATCACAGAAGGCCCTCCAGGCCGCGACCGTGTTGATGCCACAACTGCTGACGGAGTACATGATTCGAAAACGACTTGCAGCCGACGTGTTGGCTAAACAAAAAGGCGAAGCCCAAGCGCGTCTGCGCATCGCCCAATTGCGGCAAACGCGTGGTACGATAGTCAGCCCAATCGATGGCGTGGTCCTCCACCGCGCGATCCGTGATGAGCAGTTCCTAGCGGCCGGCACGACGCTGTTGCGCCTCGGCCAACTCGATTCTCTGGAAGTTGAAACTGATGTGCTTAGTAGCGACGCTGGGCGGATTCGGCCCGGCTGTGAGGTAGAAATCTATGGGCCCGCCATCGGTGACACTCCAGCGGCAGGAGTCGTCGATCGGGTCTTTCCGACTGGTTTTACCAAAATCAGTTCGCTGGGAGTCGAACAACAACGTGTCACCGTGATCGTCCGTTTTGACGACGGCGAGTTGGCACCACTGTTGGTCGAGCGAAATCTTGGTGTCGATTACCGGGTGCGGGTTCGGATGATCACGGATCAGAAAGAGCAGACGTTGGTAGTCGCGCGTTCCACTCTGTTTCGTGACGGGAAGGGCCAGTGGGCGGTTTTTGTGATCCGCAACGACCGTGTGAAGCTAAAAACTGTCGATGTGGGCCTGATGAACGATGAACAGGTGGAGATTCTAGGTGGCCTCGACGAGGATGACGCTGTCGTTATCGCCCCTGAAAATGGGCTGTTTGATGGGACTCGTGTGAAACCGACCCTTCGCGAGGGCGCTTGATGCCGGGCCTTTCCGGCAATCGATCTAGTGAAGATTTGTCCGGGGTGATATTCCACAGCAAAAACGGCGATGTTCCCATGCGTTTAGGTCGATGTCTCATTAACGACGTTATTCGCATTTACGGGGAACAGCACCCCCCGTCGGAATGTCTGCATTTCAGATTGACGACATAGGAACTCGCCAGGATGCCAAGTCTATCAGTGATTCCGGTTCAGTCACGTCGTGAAAAGAAGCAGTTTTTGGAACTCCCATGGCGGCTATACGAAGGCGACGAAAACTGGATTCCGCCACTACGCGGCAACCAGAAAGAACTGGTCAACTACAAGAAGCACGCCTTTTACGAAAAGAACGAAATTCAGACATTCCTGGCGTTGCGAAATGGCCGGCCATGTGGGCGTGTCGCGGCGATTATCAACTACGGACACATCCAGCGCTACAATGACCGCCGCGGGTTCTTTGGCTTCTTCGAATGTGGTGACGATAGTGAAGTCGCCGCAGGGCTGTTCCGTGCCGTCAAGACCTGGTTTGCCGAAAGCGATATCGTGGATTTTCGTGGTCCGATGAATCCGTCGATGAACTACGAATGCGGCTTGCTCGTGGAAGGATTTGACACCACGCCATTCTTCATGATGACCTACAACAAGCCGTACTACGGTCGGTTAATTGAAGAATGTGGATTACGCAAAGTGCAGGACATGTATGCCTTTTGGGGGCATGTCGACATGTTGGCAGAGCTCGATAAGAAGTTGGAGTTCGTCGTCGAGGAAGCGACGCGCCGCTTTGGCATTACGCTTCGTCAGCTGAACACGCGACGGTTCAAAGAAGAAGTCCGCATGTTTCTGAATATCTACAACGACTCGTTGCAAGGGACTTGGGGCTTTACGCCGCTATCAGAAGGTGAAATCGAACACATGGCTTCATCCATGAAGCACCTGATTGCTCCTGAAATGACTTGCATCGCGGAAGTGGATGGAAGCCCGATCGCGGCGACATTTGCTTTGCTGGATTACAATCCGAGGATCAAGAGAATCGATGGCAAGCTCTTCCCGACTGGCTTCGCCCGCTTGCTGTGGAATCGGCGCGCGATCAAACGTATGCGAATTCTGAGCACCAACGTGGTGCCCGAGTACCAGCGCTGGGGAGTTGGGTTAGTTGTCTTGAACGGCGTGGTGCCAGCCGTAATGGAATGGGGCCTGGAGGAAGGTGAGTTCTCCTGGGTGCTGGAGTCAAACCACTTGTCCTATTCCACTCTGAAGCGAGGTGGTGCCAAGATTACCAAGACATATCGCTTCTACGACTACGGTCCCAACGAAGACCCAACGTTGAATAACTTTCGTAGTGTGGCGAAGTGACTCGCGACGCATGGCGACTGCCACGCGATTTCACCACGCTCCTTGCCCAAGCCACGACGATTCTGGGTCTGCCAGCCCTAGCGTGATTTCAATGAGAGACACCAACCACACCAGCCAATCCAGCTGACATGCACCACCAGGCGTAACCAGAGGAACCAACTGGCGGCGATCAACTGGCCCGATGTGTTTCCCTGCAAGGCAATGCGAATGTTGACCGGCAAGACCAGACACAACAAAATTATCGTGCCAATCGTCGCCGCAGGTCGAGTGGAAATGAACACCAGTCCCACGCCAAACGCCATCCGGAGAACAACGCTTAAATAGACTTGCGCAAACTTACCTGGCATCCGCTCCGGAAGAAGATGAACGTAATGATCGGCGTACACGGCGTGATGGATACCGCTAAGAAAAATCCCGATCGCTAGGGCCAAGGCCGCCCTGTTGGCCGGAGATGCAAGCCACTCCCAGCGCGCCAGCGGGGGCAAGTGCAGGAGGCCGAAAACGGTAAGTACCAAGACGAAATATCTCACCAAATGTCCTAATAAGGGTATGAACCAGGAAGTTGACGGCCTGAAATCCCCAAACAACCCACACCGGTTGAGGGGGCAACGTAGGTAGAAAGGCGACGTCAATATCGGTGTCTCAGTGAGCGCATCACTCTGTTCTATCGGCCAGATACACACTCACTCTCATCGTCTGTGTTTTACTATATCACCTAGTTAACCTAGAGCTACAGGGGGAAGTAAGTTTGTGGCGAGTTCCTGTGAAATATCGAGATGGCATGGGAGTCATCCGCTGGCCGCAGAACCGTCACATTCGCCTGCACCTTGCAATTTGAATCGGCCTGCAAAGATCACAAGGTTGAACGAGGCCACAATTTTTCTGTGCGATATGACGATGTAAACTCACACGCCAATCCACCCGTCGCGGTTAGATCCGACCATTGGTAAGGTGGTTGAACTTCCATTGGCTTGTCTCAGCCTCCGTCTTTCAGTTCAGGCGGACGTCCGAAAAGCCCTGACAACGGGACCAAATTGTGCTTGATCGTGAAGTGGTCATTACTGGCGTCGGCGTCGTGAGCCCGATCGGTATTGGCCGGACCGCTTTCCTCGATTCGATTCGAGCGGGACGTAGCGGCGTGGCACCGATCGAGGCACTCGCCGAAACTCGCCTTCCCGTCAAATTTGGTGCCGAATTATCGGGTTTCGACCCCAAGCTGTACGTCAAGCCGCGAAAGAGTCTGAAAGTGATGTGCCGCGAGATTCAGATCGGTTACGCTGCGGGGACGTTGGCCATCGATGACGCAAAACTCGTCGCAGATCAGATCGATTCTGACCGCTTTGGCGTGATCTATGCGAGCGAACTGTTTTACGGGGAGCTGGCCGAATACACGGAGATTTACCGGAACTGCACCGTCGACGGAGAATTTCGTTTTCCTACGTGGGGCGACCGGTTCCAAAGCGACATGTTTCCTCTGTGGATGCTCAAGTACCTTCCCAACATGGTTGGCTGCCACGTGGCCATCGCACACGACGCGCGCGGACCGAACAACACAATCGTCCTTGGCGAGGCATCGAGCCTCCTGGCCTTTGCGGAGTGTGCGTATTCGATTGCACGAGGCGTCGCAGATGTCATGATTGCAGGTGGCACGGGTTCGCGCTTGAATCTTACGGCCTGCCTGTTCCGCGGTGACAGCAATCTCTCGCATCGAGCGGACGCCCCTGAGAAGGCGTCGCGACCGTTTGACGCGGATCGTGACGGGATGGTCAATGGCGAAGGTGCCGGTGCCGTGATTCTCGAAAGCCGCGCCCACGCCGAGGCGCGGGGTGCGACGATTTTGGCTCACATGGTCGGGGCGGGGCAAAGCTGTGAACCGCGTCTTGACGGCCGACCTGCCTCTGGAGGTGCTCTGCAACGCAGCATCATGCGAGCGCTGTCGGATGCCGCGATGTCGCCGGCTGACATTGGCCACTATAATGCTCATGGCTTGGCCACGATTGACGATGATCGTTTGGAAGCCAAGGTGGTCCAAGAGTGTTTGGGCAACGTCCCAGTGACTGCGATCAAAAGCTATTTTGGCAACCTTGGCGCGGGAGGTGGCATGTGTGAACTTGCCGCCAGCGTGTTGGCGCTGGTACATGGCGAGATCCCTCGGACGCTCAACTACGAACGGCCCGATCCAGAATGCCCCATTCAGGTCGTTCGAGAACCACAACCTGTAGATCGTCCTACCGCGATGATCGCCAATCAATCTGGAACCGGACAGGCTGCGGCGGTCATTCTACGTTCCGACTAGCGCGGGCGTGCCTCGGACCGATCTTGGCTGCTGCTGCCGCGTGTTGATTCGACTGGAATCATGTTACACTGAGCGATGTCCCATCAACCGTTTCAAGTTCGGCACACTTCGCTCAATAAGTTGCCTTAGCGCATGGCCGAGACTCCCAACATTCGATTCTTGGTGTTTGACGTCGAAAGCGTTGCTGACGGTCAGCTAGTAAGCAAGATTCGCTTTCCCGGCGAAGACCTGACGCCGGCAGACGCGATCCGCAAATATCGTGACGAACTGATTGAGCAAAAGGGTACGGACTTCATTCCATATTCGTTCCAGATCCCAATTTCCGTTGTCGCAGCCAAGGTCAGCGGCGACTATTCGCTCGTTGACATCGTTGCCTTGGATCAGCCAAAGTACCGGCCGCACAAGATTACCCAGGACTTTTGGCGTGGATGGGAGGCGTACCACAAGCCCACTTTGGTTACGTTCAATGGCCGTTCCTTTGACATCCCCTTGCTGGAACTCGCGGCATTCCGTTACGGGATCAATGTGGGAAGTTGGCTGGCCACCAATGGCCCCAACTATCAACAGCCTCGGTATCGCTACAACACGTCGGCACATTTCGACCTCTATGAGATTCTTACCAATTTTGGTTCATCCCGATTGACCGGCGGCTTGAATCTTTCAGCAAGCATGCTCGGAAAGCCCGGCAAGATGGACACGCAAGGATACATGGTTCAGGATATGTATGACCAGGGTCAGCTGGCGGAGATCAATGATTATTGTCGCTGCGACGTCTTGGATACGTACTTCGTTTTTCTTCGCTTGGTGGTTGTCATGGGCAACTTGACACTTGATCAAGAGCAAGCGCTGGTGGCCACGGCGAAAACGTGGATCGAACAGCGAGCAGAAGACTCAGCGGCTTACCGTCTGTATCTGGAACGTTGGGGCGATTGGAAGAATCCATGGACCTCGGCCGATCCTGTCTCGGATTCGTAAGTCGCGCTCGTCCACTCACAGCAAGTCTCCACAAATAGGAACAGCCCATGGCCGACTATCAGCATTTTTCCGTGCAACTCGTCGACGACATTGCTGTCCTGCAAGTGCTTGCGCCAAGACTCTCTGATTCGCTTACGGTGTCTGAGTTTCAGGATGAGTTATTGGAGATGATCGAGACTGAGCTTCCCAAAGAGCTCGTCGTCAGTTTCAAAGGGGTCCTTTGTTGTTCGACCGCGGTGATCAATGGTCTGTTGCGAGCCAAGAAACAGCTGCTCGTTAGCGACGGGAGCCTGCGACTGTGTGGGATGAGCGACGTCATCCGGGAAGCGTATCGCATGTTGCACTTGGACGGCACGGTGTTTGATATCGACGACACACTTGAGGAGTCATTGGCGGCGTTTGCAAGATGAGCGATGTGAAACGTGTGCGCTCCTTGGAGAATGGGTCGCCGGATTCGTGAAGAATCAGGCGAGTTCGACGTTACTCGTCCATGACCTTGAACGCTTCCAGGACTTTCGAGCGATATCGGCTGCCGAACACCAAGATCAACAGTTGGGTCATGATCTGGCGTTCGTCGGCGGTAAGAAACGCTTCTCCGCCTCCCATCTGCGCGATCTCTTCAAACTCGGGGAGTTTGATCGGGCGGCGGCAGGTTACCGTACTGACGATCCCTTTGTCTTGCCGATGGAAATCGGAAGCAACTCGTAGGCATTCGTCATGATCTGAACGGTGCGGTGGTGCGTCACCAAAAACGAGTATCACTTTACGAGCATTGCTGCGAAATTTGTTCTCTCGGACGGCCCATTTCAGTCCTTCCTGCACGGCTTCCGGAGTGTCACCACCGCCATTTGCATCAACGTCGCGCAGATAACTCTGAATGTCCTGCGTATCGTTCGTGAGCGGCAAGCCACGCACTACGTACTCTTCACCGTCGTCTCGATACGTGCAGAGCCCGATGCGCGCCTTGGGCACCATCTTTATGATCGTGTCGCCGATGCGTTTAATCTGTTCTTTGACCTCACGAATCTCGCCTCCCATACTTCCGGTGCTGTCGAACGTGATGACAATGTCCAGACCGTTGCGTCGCAGGTTTTGCAGCAAGCCATCCCAGCTGCCGCCCGCCATGGATCCTCCTGCGGCGGAAACAGCACCGAAATTGAAGGCGCCGCTCTCTCCACCACTGCTCGACGGCGACGGAACGGTCAACTCAGCAAGCGCGGTCTCCGACGTCGCGTCGATCGTCGGTTCCACATCCAACGTCTCTTCGGCTTCGGCTTCCGCTGTTTCTTTGGTCGTCTCCTCGGAATCCAATTCCTCGTCATCCGCGTCGCCCAAGATCTCCGACGGCAATTCGCCAATCAAGACATCTTCACCGAGTCCTTCGCCGCTGTACGAGTTGTATCCGATCAACGCCAGCACTAGCAGTAGGAACATGTGCACGACGACGGAAACCAGGCCGGAAATGGAGTTCTCCCACCAGTGGGTGGATTCCGCTGTGATGGGCTTGTCGTCGTTTTCTTCCTCGGCGCGAGGCAATCGAATGCTGCCACCGCAATGGGGACATTGTCCGCGCCCGCTCAATTGATCCTTGGAGATCGTGAATGGTTGTCCGCAATGGATACATGAAAGTTGCATCGAAGAACGCCTTTGATCCAGCTTGGT